>JACCSM010000234.1 GCA_013698525.1 Rubrobacteraceae bacterium | reverse complement strand
TTCGGGCGGGCGGAAGAGATCGTGGACCAAGACGCGCCCGACAACGAGCTACTCCCAGACGACCCGCCCGCCAAGCTCATCGACACCTTCAAAGAAACCTTTGCAGAGGCCCGAGAGGGCTTCCCCGACCTCAGCATCACCGTCGAGGACGTGATGGCCGAAGGGGATCGGGTGGCTGCCCGTGTCGTCATGCGCGGCACCCACCAGGGAGAGTTCCAGGGGATCGCTCCCACCGGCAAGCGGGTAGAGGTGAGAGCGATCGACATGTTCCGCATATCGGACGGCAAGATAGTTGAGCACTGGGGGCACGCCGACGACCCCACCGGCTTCCTGCGGGCACCGAAGTGCTCCTGAACTTCTGAGAATCGATCTTCGACGCAATCGAGTGACCACGCACTCGGGTGAATACTCGGATGAACAGGTCTGTCTTGACGCCCAGATGCTATTCAACTAATCTGTTGAATATATGAACGCTGCCACCCACAGGGAGTTCAAGGACCGCCTCTTCGAGCAGTTCGCCAGGGTGGGCAAGGCCCTATCTAGCCCCAAGCGCCTAGAGATAGTGGACCTCCTAGCCCAAGGGGAGCGCACGGTCGAGGAGATCGCCAGGGAGACGGCCATGTCCGTGGCCAGCGCCTCACAGCACCTCCAGGCGCTCAAGGCGGCGCGGATGGTCGAGGCGCGCCGCGAGGGGCTCTACGCGCACTACCGGCTGGCTGACGAAGACGTGTTCAGGACCTGGCAGGCCGTCCGCTCCCTCGCGGAGTCGCGGCTGTCTGAGGTCGACAGCGTGGTCGAGGCCTACCTGGTGGACCGGGATGCTTTGGAGGCTGTGGACGCTACGGAGTTGATGGAGCGCCTGAGCGACGGGAACGTGGTCGTCCTCGACGTCCGCCCGGAGGAGGAGTATCGGGCCGGGCACATACCCGGTGCACTCTCCGTACCCGTGGACGCCCTAGAAGCTGTGCTACAGACGCTCCCAAGAGACCGGGAGATTATCGCCTACTGCCGCGGTCCCTACTGCGTGTTCTCCGACGAGGCGGTCGCGCTCCTCAGGTCGCGTGGCTACCGGGCACACAGGCTACGGCAAGGGCTGCCCGACTGGCGGGCGGCCGGGATGCCCGTAGAGGGCTAGAACGGGGGTCGAACGTGACGGAAGGCAACATAGAGGCGATGACTTTAAGGGACATGCTGGAGCGTGGGGAGCGGGTCACGGTCGTGGACGTTCGCAAGGAAGAGGACCACGCAGAGTGGTCGATACCCGGCAGCGTGCACGTCGACGCCTACGATGCCCTGAACTCCGGCGACGATGGGGCCATGGAGGGTATGGAGTTGCCGGAGGGCGCGCTAGTGGTCACAGTCTGCGGCCGCGGCCGTTCGAGTGCGGTGGCCGCAGAGCAGTTGCGGGGTCAGGGATACGAGGCGCTCTCCTTGGAGGGTGGGATGAAGGCCTGGAGCCTCGTCTGGAACACGGCCGAGGTGCCCCTGCCCGGCGTGAGCGCCGAGGTAATGCAGATGCGTCGCACCGGGAAGGGTTGACTCTCCTACGTCGTCGGGTCCGACGGCGAGGCCGTAGTCGTAGACGCCGCCCTGGAACCGGAGGTGTACCTCTGGTTGGCCGAAGGACGCGGCTGGCGGATAACCCACGTGCTCGATACCCACGTCCACGCCGACCACCTCTCCCGCTCCAGGAGGCTGGGCGAGCTAGTCGATGCGACCCTCCACATGCCCGAGGGGGCTCCAGTCTCCTATTCGTTCTCTGGTCTCGGGGACGGGGACACGCTCGAGGTCGGCTCGGCGACGCTGGAAGCCGTCCGGACTCCCGGGCATACGCCCGAGAGCACGAGCTACCTGCTGGACAGGCGGGCTCTCTTCACCGGCGACACGCTCTTCCTCTTGGCCGTCGGCCGTCCCGACCTGGAGGCGACGCCGGAGGGGGCAAGAGAGAAGGCGCACGCCCTCTTCGGTTCCGTGCGCTACTTGCTAGACCTTCCGTGTCAGACCCTTGTGCTGCCCGGGCACACGAGCGAGCCGGTGCCCTTCGACGGGGAGCCGATCTCCGCGCCGGTCTCCGAGGTGCGAAACAGGGTAGGGCCGCTGCTGGAAGACGAGGACCGCTTCTTGCAGAAAGTCGCCGGAGGCCTCTCCCCCACGCCAGAGAACTACGAGCGCATCGTCGAGCTCAACCGCTCCGGGGAACAGCCAGAGGACGACCCAACGGAGGTCGAGGCCGGCGCCAACCGTTGCGCCGCCGGCTAGCTGAGGCTAGCGCGCTTTCGTGGCATCGGGGAACCGTTCGGGCAGCCGAACCTCGCAGGGCGTCCGACTTGGGCTGAGGGAGAACCTGGGGCAGTTCTCGCTGCTGGCGCTGGTGAACGCCTTCGTGGGCGGGATGGTAGGGCTGGAGCGTACCGTAGTCCCGTTGATAGGTTCGGAGCAGTTCGGGCTGGTCTTGAGAACGTCCATCTTCTCGTTCATCGTCACCTTTGGGCTGATCAAGGCTCTCTCCAACCTCTTCGCCGGAGGCCTCGCCGACCGCTTCGGCAGGAAGAAGGTGCTTGTGGCGGGCTGGGTAGTGGGGGTGCCGGTGCCGTTCATGATCATGTACGCCCCTTCGTGGGAGTGGATCGTCGCCGCCAACGCCCTGCTGGGCAT
>JACCSM010000227.1 GCA_013698525.1 Rubrobacteraceae bacterium | reverse complement strand
CGCCTGAGGAGGTCTCCGCGCTCCACCCGGATAGGATAGTCGTCTCACCCGGTCCCTGCACGCCGAATGAGGCAGGGGTCTCGGTCGAGCTGATCGAGAGGGTCGGCGAGAGTATCCCCATCCTGGGGGTCTGCCTCGGCCACCAGTCCATCGGGCAGGCTTTCGGTGCCGAGGTGGTGCGCGGCGAGCCCGTCCACGGCAAGACGGCGAGGATAATGCACGACGGCAGAGGAGTCTACAGGGGCCTGGATCAGGGCTTCGAGGCGACACGTTACCACTCGCTCGTGATCGAACAAGGGTCAGTACCAGAATGCCTCGTCGTCACCAGCCGCACCGAAGACGGTACGATCATGGGCGTCAGGCACC
This sequence comes from Rubrobacteraceae bacterium, assembly GCA_013698525.1. GTDB lineage: Bacteria > Actinomycetota > Rubrobacteria > Rubrobacterales > Rubrobacteraceae > Rubrobacter_D. The sequence continues at coordinate 1,667 of JACCSM010000227.1, read as the reverse complement.
GCGAGTATCCCATCGAGGGCGTCCAGTTTCACCCCGAGAGTATCCTGACCCGCAGTGGTCACGACCTCCTGAAGAACTTCCTGGGGCACTGAGCGGCCTCTTGCTGCGCGAGACGCTTCGCAAAGCCGCCGACGGGGAGGTCCTTACCGAGGGCGAGGCAGAACGCGCGCTCGAGACCATAATGGAGGGCAATGCTCCTCCTGTGGCCACGGCCGCGCTCCTTACCGCGCTGCGCGTCAAGGGGGAGGCCGTACCCGAGATCGTCGGCTTCGCCCGCGCGATGCGCCGCTTCGCCGCGAAGGTCGAGGCCCCTGAGGGCGTCGTCGACACCTGTGGCACGGGCGGCGACGCGAAGGGGACCATAAACGTCTCGACGGCGGCCGCGTTCGTGGCGCGCGGGGCCGGCGTCGTGGTCGCCAAACACGGTAACAGGGCGGCGACGAGCCGGGCCGGTAGCGCCGACGTGCTCGAGGCGCTCGGCGCGGAGATCGAACTCGGCCCTGAAGAGGTCTCCCGCTGTATCGCCGAGGCCGGCATCGGGTTCATGTTCGCCCGTACGCACCACCCCGCCATGCGGTTCGTGGCCCCTGTGCGGGCAGAACTGCCTTTCAGGACGGTCTTCAACCTGCTCGGGCCGCTAACCAACCCAGCAGGGGCCCGGCGACAACTAGTCGGGGTCTTCGGCGGCGCGTACGTGCGCCCCGTCGCCGAGGCGCTGCGGGACCTCGGGGCCGAGAAGGCGCTCGTTGTCCACGGGACGGACGGGATGGATGAGATCACGGTGACGGGCAAGACCCTCGTCGCTGACGTCTCCGAGGGAGGGATAGAGGAGTACGAGATCTCACCAGAAGATTTCGGCCTCTCGCGCCACGCCCCCGACGGCCTGCTCGGAGGCGACGCACACCTCAACGCCCGCATCCTGCGCGACATCCTCACCGGCGAGGAGCGTGGGGCGTGCCGCGACATCGTCCTCCTCAACGCGGGGGCGGCGATCCACGTCTCCGGTAGAGCGAAGACGGTAGAACAAGGCGTGCGTCTGGCACGCGATTCCATCAGCAACGGGGCTGCCGCGAGAGCCCTCGAAGACTTCATAAAGACCACCCGCCGCCTCTCGGGGACCGGGTGAAGCGCGCCACCGTCCTCGACGAGCTGGCCACAGCGGCCGTAAAGAGGGCGCAGGACCTGCGCAGCAGTACTGACCTCGGCACCCTCTACCAGGAGGCACTGCTCTTCGAGAAGAGGGACTTCGCCGGCTCTCTCTCGGCACCAGGCCTCTCCGTGATCTCCGAGATAAAGCGCGCCTCGCCCTCGGCAGGTTTTATCCGCGAGGTCGATCCGGCCGAGTGGAGCGCCCGCTACGAGTCGGAAGGTGCAAGTTGCCTCTCTGTCCTTACCGAGCCAGAGCGCTTCGAGGGAAGTCTCGTAGACCTCGACGCCGCGCGGGACAACACTGCTCTGCCGGTCCTCCGCAAGGACTTCACCGTCGACGAGGCACAGATCCTCGAAACCGGGACCAGGGCCGACGCCGTCCTGCTCATAGCGGCGCTCTTCGACGCGGCGGCGCTCGCCCGCTACGTCTCCCTGGCCGTAGAGGTCGGCCTGACACCGCTCGTAGAGATCCACGACGAGAAAGAGGCGAACCTCGCCCTCGAATCAGGCGCCCGCGT
>JACCSM010000176.1 GCA_013698525.1 Rubrobacteraceae bacterium | reverse complement strand
GTGGTGGCGCTACCCTTCTCCAGCGGAGAAGCGCCCCGGTGGCATGGAGCAGGCGGTCTCCTCGGACGAGAGGTCGCCGAAGAGATGCGGAACATCCTCTTGAGCGATGAAGAATTCCGCTTCGTGGACGAGGCCGGAAGAGCGGAGATAGATAGTCTTCGTCAAGAACGCCAGTCGATGCTCATCAAGGATCGCTGTCCGATAACTCGCGAGAAAGACGGCCTTCGCGTACACACTTATGCCGGAATACGGATCAATGCCACCATCGCGGCGCTCTTAGAGAGAAGCGGTACAACGCACATCAAAGGCTTTGGCGATCTGGAGATCGACCTCGGTGCTCCATCGGGCGGCCTCTTAAGGGAGAGCCTTATTCGTTCAGAGTTGCAAGCGTTACGCAATCTCAACAACAGCCTGACCGATGCCGATAAAGCTGCCCTGGTAAGAAACAAGGACCGAGGCCGCCTAGCCAAGTTCCAGCCATACCTACCCCCGAGTCTGGAAGCTTCCTTCCTCGTACAAGAGTTACTGGACATTCCGGGAACTGCAACTCTAGCTAGAGAGTCGTCTTTCATGATTGCATGATTTGTCCGCACAGATACTAGCTGAAATCGTTTCGATCGCTGAACTTTGATAGTACGAGAATTCGACGGCGTCTTATGCAGAGTCCTCGATAACTTCCACGGTGTCGCCCAGGCGTAGGGTTCCGGCGGTGTCGTGGATGAGATTCTGTCCGAAGAGGACTTTGCTTCCGAATTTGCGGTACCGGGCCAGCGTGCGTAAGGGCTCTTTGCTCGCCGTGGCGGTCATTTGGTTTATGGTGGGTATTTTGCACCGCGCACACGGTTTGACGACGCGGAAATCGACGGTCCCAATACGCGCCCGACGCCAGCCGTCCTCCGCAAACGGCCCGCAGCCGCTTACGACTAGATTGGGCCGGAAGCGGTCCATCGGCAGGGGATGCTCCATCCGGCCGTTCAGATCTTCGAGCGAGGCTTCGGAGATCAACAACAGCGGGAACCCGTCCGCCAGAGTCACGTGGTTCCCACTCCTCCCGTACTGCTGGTCCACGGGCCGGATCGACTCGTCCGGCAGGTACACCAGCCGGCATGACCCACCGAGTAACTTCGAGAACCAGCGGCTCGCTCCCTCGCCAACCGGTGCCACCTCCACGGCGTCACCCCACACGCGGGCCGTGAAGGTCCCCCTATCCCCGGAGTCGAACGGGACTTCGAGGGTCGGCGCTCCCGGCGCGTCCACGAGCAGGGCGTCCTTCTGGATACGGACCCGCACGAGCGCGAGGCGCGGAAACGTCCGCTGGGATACGAACTTGCCGTCCTCGTCCACGAGCATCCAGCGTCGGTCGTGCCGGATACCCCGCTCGTCGAGATCGGCCACGTCCAGAGCGACGCCTCCGCAGGATTTGATCGGGTACACATACAAACCACTCAACCGCGCCACGCTACCCAAAACCTCCACCCTCCAGCCCCGGCAGCGCCGAACGCGCGAGCCGGTTCGCGTACCCGGCGCCGGACGGCGGGTCGTATCCGTAAGGCGTCCGCTCCGCGAACTCTTCCGCTTCCACAGCGGTCTTTATGCGGCCCTCCATGAGATCCAGGCGAAGGACATCCCCGTCCCGTAAACGTCCGATCACCCCTCCAACCGCAGCCTCCGGCGCGAACAAAGATCCCCAGACTCCCGGAGCTTCCTCCGGCGCCAACCCATCCGTCAACACCGGTACCGAGACCCCCGCCTCCCGCATAGCCCCCGCCAAACCATCCAGCCGCAAAAGCCCCGGACCCCCTCGCGGCCCACACCCCCGCACCACCAGCAACGTACCTTCCTCAACCTCCCCGCTCTCCACCGCCCGAACGGCGATCTTCTCCGCCTCGAAGACCCGACACTCCCCCGCCACCTCCGCAACTCCCACACCCACCCGGCAAACCACCCCGGTCCCGGATGACCGCCCTCCGGCGAACACGAGCCGCGAATGCTCCCCGGCAACGGGCGGCGCGTCTGGCAACCCTTCCCTCAAACCACCCATCACCGTCGGAACGTCGTGCAGCGCCTCACCCAGATAGGCGAGCAAACCTTCGCAGCCGTGTTCCTTCGACCACTCGAAAGACACGGCTGGCGTCTCCGACGAGAGAACTTCCAACATTCGCGAAAAGCCCACGACCCCAGCCTCCCGCGCCAGCGCCGCAAGATGAACGGCAAGCTCCAAACCCCCACCCGCCACCGCGACCGCCCGCACGGCGTTGGCTAACGAGAAATTATCCACCAACGCGCCGATACGCGGAACTTTGCCGCCGGCAAGAGCGGCAATCGCATCGGACAACTGTCCGCTTAGTGGTGCAAGACCCAGAGCGGCGAGTGTGGCGTGGAGGGATATGCTCGTTGGCGGAACGCACACCGCCGGGAGGTCCAGGCGCAGGGCGGCGAGGCACGTCCCGAAGATGTCCTCCGGGTTCTCCGAGGCGAGTAGCAGGCCATCGAGGCTTTCATCCGCGCAGGAGACGGTGGCGAGGTCGGCGGCCCACTCCCGAGCGAGTGCGACGCCCCCGGCGGGACGGGCGTTCGGCAGGCGCAGCGGCACGGGCTCCGCACCGGCGTCGTAGACGGCATCCGGCAAGCCGGAAGGTTCGAAGAACGGGACGCCGATCCGAGGGGTGAAGGACGACAAAGAGCTTCTAGGAGTCCAGCTTCTCCAGAAGGAGTTCGCGGACCCGGCCACCGTCGGCGTTGCCACGGGTAGCTTTCATCGTTTGTCCGACGAGGAAGCCGATGACCTTCTTGTCGCCCGCCCGGACGCGCTCGGCCTCGTTGGGGTTGTCGGCGATGACGCCGTCCACGACGCCGGATAGTTCGTCGCCGCCCATAGAGGCGAGACCCTCGCGCTCGACGATAGCCGTGGGGGCGTCGCCGGTCTCGAAGACCTTTTCGAGGACGGTTCGGGCGGTGGAGCGGGATATTTCGGCGTTTTGGACCAGCTCGATCAGCTCGATCATATGCTGCGGTGTTACCCGCGACTCGGCGATGCCGACGCCCATTTCGTTGAGCTGGGCGCGCAAGTCGCCGGAGATCCAGTTGGACGCCTGTTTCGCGTCCACTTCGGCGGCGACCTTCTCGTAGAACGCCGCGAGGTTTCGGTCGGAGGTCAGGACCCCGGCGTCGTAGGCGGATAGTCCGTAGTCCTCCACGAAGCGGGCGCGCATACCTTCGGGAAGTTCGGGCAGGCGGGCCTGGATCCCGCTTACCCAAGCCTCCGACAGCTCCAGCGGCAGGAGGTCCGGTTCCGGGAAATAGCGGTAGTCGTGGGCTTGCTCCTTGCTCCGAAGTTCGTGGACTTCGTCGGTCTCGGGGTCGTAGTGGAGCGTGGTCTGCTCGATGCGGCCGCCGTTCTCGAGGATCTCGCGCTGGCGCTCCAGCTCGCGCGCGAGGCCCCGCTCGACAAAGCGGAAGGAGTTCATGTTCTTGAGCTCGGTCTTGGTGCCGAAGGTACCGTCGGGATTGCGTATGGAGACGTTGGCGTCGCAGCGGAGTTGCCCCTTCTCCATATCCGCCTCGGAGACGCCGACCGCCCTCAGGATGTCCTTGAGCTGGTTGGCCGTAGCCCTCGCCGCCTCGGGCGATGGTATGTCAGGCTCGGTGACGATCTCCATCAACGGCGTGCCTCCGCGGTTGAAGTCGACCAGGGAGCCGACAGACCCGTGCATGCGGCCCGAGGTGCCGACGTGTACGTTCTTCGCCGCGTCCTCCTCGAGGTGAAGCCGCGTGATGCCGACCCGAATTCTGCCTTCAGGGGTGGGGACGTCGATGTGGCCTCCCGTACAGATCGGCTCGTCGAACTGGGAAATCTGGTACCCCTTCGGCAGGTCGGGGTAGAAGTAGTTCTTCCTGGCGAAGACCGCCCTATCGGCGACGTGGCAGTTGAGTGCGAGACCGGCCATCACCCCGAGCTCGACGGCCTTCTCGTTGGTGACGGGCAAGGCTCCCGGGTGGCCGAGGCAGACGGGGCAGGTGTGGGTGTTCGGGGGATCTCCGTACGTCACCCTGCAACCACAGAACATCTTGGTCGTAGTCGCCAGGTGGACGTGAAACTCGAGCCCTATTACCGCCTTGTACGTACGCCTCTCTTGGACTTCCAAATGCCAGCCCCCGTGCCAGACTCGCCTGCCTTAGTGTTCTCATTCTAGCATCGTCGGGCGTCCGACCTGGTCTGTGGAGCGGATGTTAGAATGACTCTCTACGGAGGTTGCTTCAGCTTGCATACCGAGTTAGAGAAAGCCGGGGTGAACCGGCCACACATCGTGGTCTTGCAAGGACCGGGGCTCGGCGACTTCTTCGAGATAACCGACGACAAGCTCGTTCTTGGCAGCGACCCGTTTCTGGCCGACATCGTGGTGCGGGACGTGGAGGTCGAACCGCGGCACGCCGAGCTGTACCGGAAACCCGGCGGCTACGCGGTGCGGGGCGTACAGGCCGCGAAGACCATCGCGCTCAACGGTGAGGTCATGGAGGAGCCTGGGTGTGGCCAACTCTTGTCCGACGGGGACCGTATACACGTGGGCGACTCCGTGCTCGAGTTCTCGCACCAGGATGAGATCAAAGCCTCCTTCTACGAACAATTGCACCTACTCGTGAACCGCGACCACCTCACGGGCCTCTTCTCCAAGGGACGCTTCGACCGCGAGTTCGAGCACCGCCTCGAGGCGATGGCCGACGAGGGAAGACCCTTGAGCGTGCTCATGGCTGACATAGACAGCCTCAAGAAGGTAAACGACGCCAACGGACACCTGCTAGGCGAGTTCGTCGTGGGTGAGATCGGGCGCATCATCGGCGCCATGCACGAAGAAGGGGGGCGCAGGGCGACCCGCTTTGGGGGCGACGAGTACCAGGGCGTCCTCCCCGACCTCTCCAAGCAGGAGGCCATGAGGGTAGCCGAGGAGATACGTCGCCGCGTCGAAGCACAGACCTTCGAAAGGGACGACGTCGCCGCCAAGACGACCATCTCCATAGGCGTCGCCAGCTACCCCGAGGACGGGACCACCCATCAGGAACTGACCCACGCCGCAGACGCGGCGCTCTACAGGGCCAAACGGGCCGGCGGGAACACCGTCAGCGATTAGAGCTGTCAGCACCTCAGCATTTCAGCTTTTCGCTTACGTCCGATCGCTCGTGGCCGGATACGCGGTTCGCGGTAAGTCACTAACTCCGCACATCGCTCTAGCCCCGACGCTCCTTTCGAGCAACTGCAGGCACACGGTCGTATCGCGGCTCTGAAGCTGTGCATATAATGTGTCTGAGAAAAGGGTGTCTGTGCACCGTGCTGCCCTGGTGACGGCCACTAAAAGGAGGAAGGTATGACCCAACCACAGGCGGCGTTGCCGGCGGAGTCCGGACACTGGTGGGCTTTGGCCTTGCGCGGCGCCATCGCCATACTCTTCGGGCTGGCCGCGCTCCTGCGGCCGGGGATCGCCCTCGAGGCATTGATCCTGCTGTTCGGCGCCTACGCCCTGGTCGACGGCGTGTTCTCGATAGTTGGCGTGTTCGGGGGTACCCGCAGTGGGACTCCCCGCTGGCTTCTGCTCATCGAAGGAGTTGCCAGCATCCTTGCCGGCCTGATCGCCTTCTTCCTGCCAGGGCTGACCGCCATCCTCCTTCTGTACCTCATCGCCGCCTGGGCCATCGTCACGGGGATCTCCGAGATAGTTATGGCCATCAGACTCCGTAAAGAGATAGCGGGCGAATGGGCACTGATCGTGGGTGGTGCATTCTCTGTGCTCTTCGGGGTGATCCTGGCCGTGGTGGGGCCGGTCGTCGGGTTGATCTCGCTCTTATGGCTGATCGGGTTCTACGCCGTAGCGTTCGGGATCCTGATGCTGATCACGGCCTTCAGCGTGCGCGGCGGGGACAGCGGAGGCGCCGACAGGCCGAGCAGGGTAGTCTGAGCCTAATACCTGTTGCCTGAAGCCGCGATTTGCTTGTAGGAGCGGTTCGCGAACCGCCCACATCGAACCGCTCTAAGGTTTCATCTGGTAGCGGAAGTCAGCCACCTGCTCGGTGGCGCGGGCGGCGCGCAGCAGAGTAGGTTCGGTGAAGTGGTCGCTCATTAGCTGGACACCTACGGGGAGTCCTTCCGAGAGGCCGCCGGGGACGCTTATCGCCGGGATACCGGCGAGGTTCGCGGGGACGGCGCAGATGTCGTTGGCGTACATGGCGAGGGGATCGTCCACCTTCTCACCGATCCTGAACGCAACCGTAGGGGCGGTCGGCGAGAGCAGGACGTCGTAGCGGGCGAAGGCCGCCTGGAAGTCCTCGATGATCCTGGTCCGCACCTTCTGCGCCTGGGCGTAGTAGGCGTCGTAGTAGCCCGAAGACAGGGCGTAGGCACCGAGCATGATCCTTCGCTTCGCCTCGGCCCCGAAACCCTCCTCGCGGGTCTTGCGATACATCTCGTGTACCCCGTCGGCCGAAATCCTCAAACCGTATCTCACGCCGTCGAAGCGGGCGAGGTTCGAGGAGACCTCGGCCGGGGCGATGATGTAGTAGGCTGGAAGCCCGTACCCGGAATGCGGCAGACTCGCCTCCCCTACCTCGGCCCCTGCGCTTTCGAGCCCGCTGGCCACTCTCTCGGAGACCTCGCGCACTCCCGGATCTATCCCCTCACCCATCAGCTCGGGTACCACCCCGATCCGCAGTCCTTCCACACCGTCTTCCAGGTTCGCCAGGTAGTCAGGAACCTCGACGTTGGCGCTCGTCGAGTCGCGCGGGTCGTGGCCTGCGATAGCCTGCAGGAGAAGTGCGGCATCGCGCACGTCGCGGGTCATCGGCCCGACCACGTCGAGCGAGGAGGCGAAGGCGATCAAGCCGTGGCGGGAGACCCG
>JACCSM010000165.1 GCA_013698525.1 Rubrobacteraceae bacterium | reverse complement strand
ACCCTGACAGGGTTCGAGAGATCGAGCTCGACGCCGAGTTGCCCCCTGACGTGGACACCCCGGAGGACTACGAGCGGGTGCTCGTCCACCGGCGGGAAGCCTCGTAGTCGCCGTGCGGAGACCTTCGGGCGTATCGGCGATCGTACTGGCCGCTGGCGGCGGGAGCCGGTTCGGAGGCGGGAAGCTGCTCGCCAGACTCGGGGGACAGCCGATCATAGAAGCGGTACTCGATAACCTGCTAGACGCGCCCGTCGACGAGGTTATCGTCGTCGTCGGCGCGGACGCAAAGGGACTGCGCGAGGTCTGCGAACGGTACGGCGTCAGGACCGTCGATAACGAAGAGTGGGAGCTGGGCCAGTCCACGTCGGTCCTCGCCGGACTGCGGGCGTGTGGTGGAGAGGCCGCGGTAGTCTTGCTCGGGGACCAGCCGTTCGTAGGGGCCGAGGCCGTGGAGCGGCTCGTGGCGACTTTCACAGAGGGAGCAAAGGTTGCGGTCGCCACCTACGGAGGCAAGAGACGCAATCCCGTTCTGTTCTCGCGAGAAGTGTGGCCGCTGCTCGAAGCGGAGCTGGCCGGAGATGAGGGGGCGCGCTCTGTCCTGAAGCAGCATCCGGAGCTGGTCGTCGAGGTGCCATGCGGAGGGGTGGGAGACCCCACAGACGTTGACACGAGGGAGGACCTGAGGCGTCTGGAGAAGATGCGCGGAGCTGTGGGCGACTATAAGATGGCGGGAGGATAGAAGGTCTTAACCGAAGAACGTAAGATAGCGATTCCTTAGGAGGAGGTACGATGAAGATCAACAACGAGTTTACGGTGAGTGCCCCGATCCAGCAGGCATGGGACACCATGCTCAACCTGGAGAGGATCGCGCCCTGCCTGCCAGGGGCGGCGATCCAGGACGAGAAAGACGAAGGCGAGTACGACGGCACGATGAAGGTGAAGATCGGCCCGATCACGGCCAACTACAAGGGCACCGTTAAGTTCGAGGAGGTCGACGAGGAGAACCACCGCGCCGTCCTCCAGGCTACAGGCCGTGACGCGCGCGGCCAGGGTACGGCCTCGGCGACCATCGTCTCGACCTTGCAGGAAGAAAGCGACGGCACCAAGGTCAGCGTCGAGACGGACATGAAGCTCACCGGACGCGCGGCCCAGTTCGGACGAGGCATCGCCCAGGACGTGGCAACGAAGATGCTCGGCCAGTTCGCCTCCTGCCTGGAAGAGGAGATCACAGGCGGACCCGAAGCAGGAGCCGCAGCCGCAGAAGGCGCAGCAGCGGAACCGACCGGGGAGGAGAACGGCTCGCGCGACGGCTCGCAGCAGGAAGAGGCTCCCCCGGCCGCCGCGGCCGGCGGCACAGCGGGCAGGGTCATAAGTAGCGAAGACCCGACCGTCATGGCAGGGGGCACGCTCGAAGGAGCCGTCGTCGCAGGATCCGCATCTTCGGAAGGCTCGGAGGGCACCCCGACCACCGAGACCGAACAGCCCTCCGCACAGCGGGAAAGACCGCCCCGCGAGGAGCCGGAGGCGTTCGACGTCGGGGCGGCGAGCCAGGAGGCGATCCTCAAACGGGCCAAGCCCTTGCTCATCGGCGCCGGCGTGCTCCTGGTCCTGATCTGGCTCCTACGCCGCCGCCGACGCTAGCGCCGTTTGCAAAGAGGGCCAACCCTCTTTGCAAGCTAATCAGCTTTTTGTTGGCTGATAGCTGAAGTGCTGACCGTGCGGTGTGAGGCAGCGATTTGCCTCACACCGCATCAATGATGGCTGTGGTGTTGGTGGACGACGGCGTGGCCCTTGCCGCGGGAGATCAGGTACCGGTTGACGGGGAAGGCGGCGACGAACGCGACAGCGAGCGCGAAGGCGAGGCTCCCCCAGAAAAGGAGGCTGCCTAACCCGGCGTCCATAGCGCCAGGGATCACGACGATGATGAGGTTGTCCACGATCTCCATGACCGTGATCGAGAGCGTGTCGGAGGCGAAGGCGAGCGGCAGTACCGCACCGAGCGCCATGCCAGACCGCAACAGCGGTAACATCGTCAGCCCGTAACCGAAGAAGAAAGCAAGCACTATAGCAAGCGCGATGGTGGGGAAGGTCCCCCATCCGAGCGCGGTTCCGATCACTATCCCAAGA
>JACCSM010000158.1 GCA_013698525.1 Rubrobacteraceae bacterium | reverse complement strand
TGCTGAAATGCGCTGACCGGAGGGAGGCAACACATGCACATCCTCATCAAGGGCCGCAACATCCCGGTGACGGAGGCGCTCGAGCGCTACGCCTGGGAGAAGGTGGAGCGGGTCGCCAGGTTCTTCGACGACGAGCGCACCGCCTCGCGGGCCGAGGTAGAGCTCATCCACGAGCGTAACCGCGCCATCTCCGAGCCCGAGGTGGCCGAGGCCACGTTGTTCATCAACGGATCGGTGCTCAAGGCCAGTGAGTCCTCCGAAGACATGTACGCCTCCATCGACGGGATGTCGGACAAACTCGAGCGGCAGGTCAAGCGCTTCAGGGGGCGTCAGATCGACCGCTGGCAAGGCCAGCTCAAGAATACGCCGGACGTGGCGCCCGGGGTGGCGCAACCCTTCCTCGTTGAGGAAGAAGAGGAGATCGAGGCCCGCATCGTGAGGACCAAGCAGTTCCAGATGAAGCCTATGGGCGCCGAGGAGGCGGTCCTCCAACTGGAGCTCCTCGACCACGACTTCTACGTGTTCACGAGCGCCGATACCGGTGATATAAATGTGGTATACCGGCGTCGTGACGGAGACTACGGGCTCATAGAGCCTGCCCGTTAGTCCGGTACGATCACTACTGCGAGGTAGCTTGTCTTGGCGAACTTGTTGACGAAGATATTGAGGATGGGTGAGGGCCGCAAGGTCAAGGTCCTCCAGAACCGCGTGGAGGCGGTCTCGGCATTGGAGCCCGAGATAGAGAAGCTCTCTGACTCACAGCTGCGGGAGAAGACCGATGAGTTTCGCGAGAGGCTCGCCACAGGGGAGACCATCGACGACCTGCTTCCCGAGGCCTTCGCCGTCGTGCGGGAGGTCTCCAGGCGCACCCTCGGGATGCGTCCCTTCGACGAGCAGGTCATGGGCGGCATAGTCTTGCACGAGGGGAAGATCGCTGAGATGAAGACGGGCGAGGGCAAGACCCTCGCAGCCACTATGCCCGTCTACCTCAACGCCCTGGAGGGCAAAGGCGTCCACGTCGTCACCGTCAACGACTACCTGGCAAGGCGCGACGCGGGTTGGATGGGTGAGATCTACGCTTTCCTTGGCCTCGAGGTCGGCCTTGTCCAGGAGAGCATGAACTTCGACGAGCGAAAGATCGCCTACCACTCCGATGTCACCTACGGTACGAACGCTCAGTTCGGCTTCGACTACCTCAGGGACAACATAGCGACTTCGACCGACCAACTCGTCCAGCGCGAGCTCAACTTCGGGATAGTGGACGAGGTCGACTCCATCCTGGTCGATGAGGCGCGCACCCCACTCATCATCTCGGGTATGCCCGAGACTGCCGCTGATGTCTACTACCGCTTCGCCGCTATCGTTCCGCGCCTGAAAAGCGGTGAGGACTACGAGGTGGACGAGAAAAAGCAGCAGGTGGCCCCGACCGAGAGCGGTGTCGAGAAGGTCGAGATGGCCCTTGGCTTAGAGAACCTCTACGACGACGTCAACACCAACCTCGTCAACCACCTCAACCAGGCGCTGAGGGCGCAGACGCTCTTCCACAAGGACGACGAGTACATCGTCACCGACGGGCAAGTCTACATCGTCGACGAGTTCACCGGGCGCGTGCTCGAGGGCAGGCGTTACTCCGAGGGGCTCCACCAGGCCATCGAGGCCAAAGAAGGCGTCGAGATCAGGGAAGAGAACCAGACCGTAGCCACCATCACCATCCAGAACTTCTTCAGGATGTACGACAAGCTCTCCGGCATGACGGGCACGGCAGCGACCGAGGCCGACGAGTTCATGCACACCTACAAGATGGAGGTCGTCTCCATCCCGACGCACGAGGAGATGATCAGGGACGACAAAGACGATTTGGTCTACAAGACCGAGAAGTCCAAGCACAAAGCCGTCGTCGAGGACATCTCGGAGCGCAATAAGAAGGGCCAACCCGTGCTCGTCGGCACGGTCTCCGTGGACGTCTCGGAGCGCCTCTCGGCGCTGCTAAATCGGCGTGGGATCGCGCACAACGTCCTGAACGCCAAGCAGCACGAGCGGGAGGCGGAGATCATCGCCGAGGCTGGCGAGCAGGGCGCCGTGACCATAGCGACGAATATGGCCGGCCGTGGTACCGACATCAAGCTCGGCGAGGGAGTAGCCGAGCTCGGGGGGCTCTACGTCCTCGGCACCGAGCGTCACGAGGCCCGCCGCATAGATAACCAGCTGAGGGGCCGCTCTGGGAGGCAGGGGGACCAGGGCGAGTCGAGGTTCCACCTGTCCTTCGAGGACGAGCTCCTGAGACTCTTTGGCGGCCAGCGGATGCAGGGGGTTATCGAGCGCATCGGGCTCGAAGAGGACGTGCCAATTGAGGCAGGTATGATCTCCAACTCAGTGAGGCGCGCCCAGGAGCAGGTCGAGAGCCGCAACTTCCAGATACGCAAGCGCATACTCGAGTACGACGACGTCCTCAACAAACAGCGCGAGGTGATCTACGCGATCAGGCGCGACATCCTTATGGGCGAGGACGTCGACACGAAGTCCTACGTGGACGATGTGCTCACAGAAGTAGTCTCTGAGTACGTCTCCGAGAATGTCTACCCCGAAGACTGGGACCTGGACGCCCTCACGACCGAAGTGAACCGCTTCTACCCGAGCACTATCGACTTCGAGTCCATCGACGTCGAGAGGTTGACGGCCGCCGAGGTCCTCGCGATGGTCCTCGAAGATGCCGACGAGCGTCTCGAGGAGCGCAAGACCGAGTGGGAGGAGCGGACCGCCGAGCTCGAGAGACGTGGGCTCGCGCGCGGCGACGGGGTGGCCA
>JACCSM010000144.1 GCA_013698525.1 Rubrobacteraceae bacterium | reverse complement strand
GCCGCCGGCCGTGAAGTTCGGCGGGGTCAGAAGTAGCCCACTCGGGTATCGTAATGAACGGGAGCTCAATGGACCGGAAAGGGAGTCGTAGCCATGCGCAGATCTACAGCCGCGGTGGGCAGCGCGGTGTACTTCTTGGTGGCTCCGGGCGTGATCATGGGCCTGATCCCGTAGTTGTTGACGCGTTGGCAGGGGCTCGCGCGCCTGCCCTACTGGGCGCCCATGCGGGTGCTCGGAGGGCTACTGCTCGTCGCGGGACTGATCGTGCTGGTTCAGGCGTTGCACACCCTCGACGACCCGAGGGCCTAACGGAGTGGACGAGCCTCCAAAACCGCTCGTACGCTCATCGAGCCCCGGCCGACCGGGCCTCTCGAAAAGGACCGGGGGCGCAACTCCTGCCTACCCCCCGCCCCTCGGGATCCGCCTCGAGGACGCCAACGGTCCGCCTAACGCGAGGGCCGGAAGGATCTATTCGGCAGACGAGAAGGTGGACACGTCGAGCCCGACAGGACGACTCGACTCGGTTTCTTCGGCGGATTCGTCGATCGCGCTCCTATCCCTATTAGGCGCGATGATGCCACACGTGAGCTCTCGCTCCCTGCGCATCCTCTCCAGCGCCTCGGCTAGCGGCTTGCTGCGGAGGCACTGCTTCCCCCGCGTAAGCTCGCCGATGGCAAAGTACGCCTCCTGCTCGCGGGCGCATGGCTCGCAGAAGGGTATGCCTCTTATCTCCACCACCGCCGGTTTGAGGCATGGGCTCTCCGTCTTGCTTCTTACCTGGCACTCTCCCGGCTTCCTCGTCGCCTCGCGCAAGAAGATCTCCGTCCTAAAGCTCCTAGATGGCCTCCTTGAGGGCGTTGCCCGCGCTGAATGAGGGAACCCTCGATGCCGCAATCTTCATCTTCTGGCCCGTCTGGGGGTTCGTGCCCTCCCTCGCCTTACGCTCCTTGACGGAGAACTTCCCAAAGCCCGTTATCCTGACCTCCTCACCGCCCTTGAGCGTCTCGGTCACCACCCGCTCGAAGGCCTCGAAGTGCCTTTGTGCCTCTGTGGTTGGCACCTCTGCCTCCTGGGCGATCCTCTCGATTAGCTCGGTCTTGTTCATGGTATGTCCTTTCTGGTGCCGTCTTTGGTTCTCAGGCGGCCCGATGGGGTTCCTCGCTCCTGTTTGTACGCGAAGAGGTGCGACTTCTCACCCCTGGGTTGTGGGCGGGTTTGGCGGAACGGATTCCATGGGGGTGTGGCGCGGGAGGTACACCACATTTGGCAGGAGCGCTCCAGGGGCAGCCAGGAGGAGTGGGCAGGTCGCGCGCCCCATCTGCCCAAGTCTGGGTTATTCGCCCAACGCGTAGAAGATGTGCTTCCGCAGTCCGTCCTTGGGGAGTTCTGCGAACTACTTCGCCTTGACGGGGTTCAGGGAAGTTCAGCCTCAGTGCGAGTGGGTAGGCAGACCGTCGTGGCTGTGGGCGGCGATGCGGTGGTGTTCCTCGCCTGCCTCCTGTGCGGGGTCGACGTGTATTACTACCCCACTCAGGTAGCTCAGGTGGTGCAGTAGCTGGTGGTTCACCTCGCGAGCTACTGCGTGACCTTCAGCCACTGACTGGTCCGGGTCCACCGCGACGTTCATCTCGGCGTGCAATCTATGCCCCAACCATCGCGCCCTGACCTCCGAGACATCCACCACGCCGGGAACGTGACTTGCAGCGTGCCGTATCTCCTCTACGACCTCCGGCTCCACTACGTCCAACAGGCGGGTGAAGACCGCCTTACCGGACTGCCACACGATCACTAGGATCGCCGCCGCTATGAGCAGCCCGACGATGGGGTCTGCGAGCGGGTAGCCCAGCCACACTCCCACGGCCCCGGCCAAGACGGCGAGGCTCGTCCAACCGTCGGTCCTTGCGTGGTAGCCGTCGGCCACGAGCGCCGCGCTCCCTATCTCCCTACCCACCCTGATGCGGAACACGGCAACCGCCTCGTTGCCTACGAAGCCGACCAAAGAAGCCGCCGCGACCGCCCACAGGAATCCCACGGGTTGCGGGTTGATGAGCCGCTCGACGGCCTGGTACCCGGCCACCACCGCGCTGAAGAGGATGATGAGCACGATCACCACCCCGGCTAGGTCCTCCACCCTGCCGTAGCCGAACGTGAAGCGCCTGCTGACGCCCATACGGGTGAGTGCGAAGGCAACCCCGAGGGGTATGGCGGTAGCCGCGTCTCCGAAGTTGTGGATGGTGTCGGATAACAGGGCGACGCTGCCCGAGAGCAACACCACGACGAGCTGCAAGAGGGCCGTTGCCATGAGCCCCACGAAAGACCACTTGATGGCCCATATACCACGCTCGGAGGTGGCTATGGTGGGGTCTACGGCCCCGTGGGTATGGCTGTGCTCGTGGTGGTCGTGCCGGCGTTCTTCGCTATGGTCGTGCTTCATGGG
>JACCSM010000121.1 GCA_013698525.1 Rubrobacteraceae bacterium | reverse complement strand
ATGCGTCACGAGTACGGCGACCATCCGATCAAGGAAAAGTAGCGGACGCTCGGCTAAGGAGACGCATGACATACCTCCCGATAGAGGACCACGGGGTTATAGGAGATCTGCACACCGCCGCGCTGGTTGGCACGGACGGGACGATAGACTGGCTGTGCCTCCCCAGGTTCGACGCCCCGAGCGTCTTCGCCGCCATCCTGGACGACGAGAAAGGCGGACACTTCAAGCTGCGACCTCTCGACTACGCCCGCAGCCAGCAGCTCTACCTCCCGGACACCAACGTGCTGTTGACTCGTTACCTCTCGCCGGAAGGGGTAGCCGAGATCCTGGACTTCATGCCCATCGGAGGCGAAACGGAGCGTCACAGGCTCATCCGTGATGTGCGGGTCATAAGGGGAGAGATGACCTTCGAGGTCGACTGCCGGCCGGCCTTCGACTACGCTCGCCAGGAGCATACCATCGCCCTTGGCGAGAAAGGAGCGGTCTTTACGGGCGCGGACATGGACCTGGGCCTCGCGGCCGGGGTGCGGCTGGAGGAAGGCCCGGGCCGGAGCGCCCGCGCGCGGTTCACCTTGAAGGAGGGAGAGAGCACTACGTTCGTGCTGCAGCGACTCGAAGAGGACGAAGGGCCAGGGGACGTATTCTCGGAGGTGGAGTGCCGGGATCTGCTACAAAAGACGCTCGACTACTGGCGGCGCTGGATCTCAAAGAGCACCTACCGGGGCCGGTGGCGAGAGATGGTGAACCGCTCCGCCCTCGCGCTCAAGCTCATGGTCTACGACCCGACCGGTGCCCTGGTCGCTGCTCCGACCATGGGTTTGCCGGAGGCCGTGGGGGGCGGGCGCAACTTCGACTATCGCTACACGTGGCTCAGGGACGCGAGCTTCACGCTCTACGCCCTGATCCGGCTAGGCTTCGACGAGGAAGCCAAAAAGTTCATGGACTGGCTCCGGGAGCGTTGTCAGGAGGCCGACGGCCAGCTCCAGCCCCTCTACGGCATAGACGGCCGGGCGGAGGTCCCCGAGACGGAGCTCTCCCACCTCTCCGGCTACATGAACTCCCAACCGGTACGCCTGGGGAACTCGGCCTACGATCAACTCCAGCTCGACCTCTACGGGGCCGTGCTGGACGCGGCTTATCTCAGCAACAAGTACGGCTCCCCCCTGGACCACGACCTGTGGCAGAACCTCCGCCGCATCCTCGACTGGCTGAGCGAGAACTGGCGGGAAGAGGACGAGGGGATGTGGGAGGTCCAGGGCGGGCGCCAGCAGTTCCTGTCCTCCAAGGTGTTGGCCTGGGTGGCGCTCGAGCGGGCAGTGCGCATCGCCCGCCAGCGCGGCCTGCCCGCCGGGGAAGGCCGCTGGATAGAGCAGCGGGATGCTATCTACTGGGACGTAATGGAGAACGGCTGGGATCCCGAGCGCGGGAGTTTCGTCCAGCACTACGGGGGCAAGGCCCTCGATGCTTCCCTCCTACTAATGCCCCTCGTCAAGTTCGTCGGCCCCACCGACCCCCGCTGGCTCGCCACCCTGGACAAGATCCAGGAAGAGCTGGCCTACGACAGCCTCGTCTACCGCTACAACCTGGAGGAGGCCGCCGACACCGGCTTCGACGGCGAGGAAGGGACCTTCAGCATGTGCTCGTTCTGGCTCGTCGAGTGCCTCACCCAGGCCGGCCGGCTGGAGGAGGCCCGCCTGGCGCTGGAGAAGATGTTCTCCTACGCCAACCACCTCGGTCTGTACGCCGAGGAGATCGGAAGCTCCGGCGAGGCCCTGGGCAACTTCCCCCAGGCTTTCACCCACCTCTCGCTCATCAGCGCCGCCGTGCACCTCGACGCGGCGCTCGGATAATGGGACACGGACAACCCGGAGGGGCGGTTTAAAGCGTGGAGCAGAGGCTCGAAGTCAAAGCGGCGCTCGTCACCGGGGCGTCGGGCGGGATAGGCCGGGCGACGGCGGCACGCCTGGGACGGGAGGGCGCCGCGGTCGGGATAAACTACCGCTCCGACGAGGAAGCAGCCGGGGAGGCTGTTCGCGAGATAACGGAGGCCGGCGGACGGGCCATAGCGGTCGAGGGAGACGTTTCCAAAGAGGACGAGGTCAAAGAGATGGTGCGGGCGCACGTTCGTCCTCCGCCCGGACCTGACGGTACACAAGGTATACGACGGCTGGTTCTTCGTCGGCCGACCCACGGTAGAGGAGCTGCGGCACGACCTGCGCGCCATCATGGAGACTCGCTCAGACTACCGTTACGAGGCGTTCAACACGCCGGAGGCGAAGAGCATTCGCATCCCGCGGCAGGAGTGGGCCGATGGCGCGCCGCCTTTGGGGGCGGACGGTCTGCCAGTTGCGAGCGGCGTGGTGAAGTCGTTCGACCTCGGAGCGGGGAACGGCGAGATCTCGCGCGACGCCGGAGGCGAGGACGTGTTCTTTAACTTCACCGCCATCCGCGGCGAGGGCTACCGCACCATCCGGCCCGACCGCCCGCAACGTCCAGAAGAACGGGACCGGTACATCGCCGGCCCGGAGCAGCGTTCCTTCCGGAACGCTAAGGAGGTATATCGAGTATGAGGTTCCTGTTCAACCGCCGCAAGCCCACGATGATCACGCCCGCCAAGGCGATTCCCGGCCGGGATCGGCCGGCCTTTACCGTCCCCGAGAGGCACGCCGTCCTCGGCACGCCTCTCCAACCGCCGTTCCCCGAAGGACTGAACACGGCGGTCTTCGGCCTCGGCTGCTTCTGGGGCGCCGAGCGCGTGTTCTGGAAGACCGACGGCGTCTATACGACCGCGGTCGGCTACGCGGGAGGCTTCACGCCAAACCCGACCTACGCGGAGGTCTGCGGCGGCCGAACCGGGCACACCGAGGCCGTGCTGGTCGTCTTCGATCCCGAAAAGATCTTCTACCGTGACCTGCTCGCGGTGTTCTGGGAGGGCCACAACCCCACGCAAGAGATGCGCCAGGGCAACGACGTCGGTACGCAATACCGCTCGGCGATCTACTACTCGGACGACGAGCAGTGCCAGGCCGCCGAGGAGACCCGCGCCGCCTACGAGGCGAAGCTGCGCGAGGTCGGCTACGGCCGGATCGCCACGGAGATAGCGCCCGCCGGCCAGTTCTACTACGCCGAGGACTACCACCAGCAGTACCTGCACAAGGTCCCGAACGGTTACTGCGGCCTGGGCGGGACCGGCGTGAGCTGCTCGATCGGACTCGGCATGGGTACGGCAACCGAGCTTGAAGCCGACGACGCGCTCCGCCCGATACCGGGCAGCGACGAGGAGTGGCGGAAGCGACTCTCGCCGGAGCAGTACGCCGTTCTGCGCGAAGCGGGGA
>JACCSM010000081.1 GCA_013698525.1 Rubrobacteraceae bacterium | reverse complement strand
GCTGTAAACCCGCACCCACGGGCGCGCGGGCTCAGGATCGCGGGAGCTCCTCGATCTCGACCCGCTCGATCCCGTCCCCCGGTTCGCGGTCTCGCTGCGGGTCTCGCTCCCTGAGGGCGTTCACCACGTCCATCCCCTCGACGACCTCCCCGAAGACCGCATGCCGGTCGTCGAGCCACGGCGTCGCCACGTGCGTGATGAAGAACTGCGAGCCGCCCGTGTTCGGGCCAGCATTCGCCATCGAGAGGACGCCGGGCTTGTCGTGGCGCAGTTCCGGGTGGAACTCGTCCTGGATCCTATACCCCGGACTGCCGGTCCCCGTACCGGTCGGGTCCCCGCCCTGGACCATGAAGTCCTCTATGACGCGGTGGAAGGTCGTCCCGTCGAAGTACCCGTCGCGCGCCAGGAAGGCGAAGTTGTTGACGGTCTCGGGCGCCTCCTCGGCGAAGAGCCTTACCTTCACAGTGCCCTTCTCGGTGACGAAGTTGGCGTAGTATTCGTAGCCCGGCGCGAGCGCCATCTCAGGCGGCCTGTTGTAGGTCTTGTTTGCCATCGAGATCCCCTCCGTTGGTCTTCGCCCAAATGTCGAACGCACATGCTACCGCATTAGGTGCCCCGTTTCGGCGACCCTCACCCCGGATTCCACTCATAGAGACCGATCCTGCAGTATTCGACAAAGCCAAGTCTGCGGTAGACGGGGTAGCCCATCTCGGAGGAACCGAGGACACCTGCGCTGTAACCGAGATCCCTCGCTTCTTGCAGCGCTGCGAGGGTAATTCCCGCCCCGATACCCCGCCGCCTGGCACGCTCGACGGTGAAGACGAAGTAGATCCCGGCGACCCCGGCCCCGAAGAACGAGGTGGCCGTGGCCACAGGCTCGCAGGCTAACAGCCCGAGGTAGTGACGCCAGGCTCCTTCGTCGCCCAGGCCCAACCTGAGGTACATCTCCCCTACCCACTCGGCCTCGACAGGTCCCTCCCCAAAGCCCGAGCCGAGCGTCTCGATCCAGGCGGCGAGCCCGGCTTCGTTGCGTACCCGCTCGACTACGAAGTCAGCGGGGGTTGGCACCTCTTCTGGCAACTCGGAGAGGTCAACCGCCATCCCGATGTCGTCGCCTCCGTACTCGAAGCCGTGCGCGATGAGGTGCTCGCCGAGGTCGGGTGGGCGCATCGAGGGCCCGACGTGCCAGGAGGCGGGGACCCCGTGCGCCCGCATTCGTTCGAGGGAAGCTTCGATCTCCCCGTCCGCCTCTTCCTGGGTCAGGTCGGCATGTACGACGCAGTTGTGGTAGTCGATTGGGGAGTTCCCGATGACCCACCGTACCCGCCCGTCGTCGCGTTCCTCGGCCCCGGCCGCCCGTCCGAGAGCCATCAGAAACTCGGCGCCGTTCTCCTCTATGGCAAGGGCCCCATCCACACCCTAGAGATCGTAGTCGGCGTCTGATGCCTCTTCGAGGTAGCGGGCGAGTAGCGTTATGGCGGCCTCGACGTCCGTGGATCTCACCATCTCGTTCGGAGTGTGGACGTAGCGGCAGGGTATCGAGAGCGTGACGGCCGGGATCCCGCCGTGCAGGCGCTGTACCCCGCCCGCGTCGGTGCCGCCGGCGGGGAGTATCTCCATCTGGTAGGGGATGTCCTCGCGCTCGGCGATGGCGCGGAGATGATCCACCAGCTTCGGGTGGGAGATAGAGTAGCCGTCCATGATCTTGATGGCAACACCTTTGCCAAGCTCGGTTATGGTGTTCTCGTTCCCGCCACCAGGCACGTCCATCGCGAGCGTCACGTCGAGGGCGACCACGACCGTAGGCTTCAGCGCCGAGCCGCTTGCCTCGGCGCCGCGCAGGCCGACCTCTTCCTGCGAGGTTGCGGCGGCGAAGATGGTCGCCTGGTGATCTCCCATAGCCCTCAGCGCCTCGTACATCACGAATACGCCGACACGGTCGTCCATCGCCTTGCCGACGTAGGTCTCCCCGACCTTCTCCAGGGTGCGGTCCATGACCACGTAGTCCCCGACGTGCACCTTCTCCTTGACCGTCTCCGCGTCCATGCCGAGGTCGACGTAGAACTCATCGGCCTTCGGCGGTTTCTGCTCCTCGCCGTGCGACAGATGCGGTGGCTTGCGCGACGGCTGGAGCGCCCCGCGGAGCGGCTCGCCGTCTGAGGTCGTGACCAGGACCCTCTGTGAGACCATGTTCGCCGGGTCGTGGCCGCCGAGCGTCTGAAGCCTCAAGAAACCCTTGTCGTCTATGTACTTGACGAGGAAGCCGATCTCGTCGGTATGCGCGGCGATCATCACCCGCACATCGTCGCTGCCGCGCTTCGTGCCGATGACGCTGCCCATCACGTCGGTGCGGACCTCGTCCGTCAGGTCTCCGAGCTCTTCGCGTGCGATCTCACGCTGCTGGTCCTCGCGCCCGGACACGCCGGGCGTCTCGATCAAACGCCTGAGTAGCGTCTCGTTGAGTGCCATGTCATTCCCTTTCCTCGAACTCGTGAACCCGATGAGCGTACCAGCAGCCTCGGAGACCGTCAAAATACCTCCCTGACCGCCGGTCAGGGAGCAGGGCCCTCCACCAGCGCGCTCCCTGCCGCGGCGGATCGGCTTGGCCGTGGCCTGAACGGTTCCTCCTGGGAGGAAGGCGATGCCCGTGGCCGCCCCCGAACCGGGCCGGCGCCCCGAATTCGTCCGGGGCGCCGGTCTTTGCGCTGTACCTTACGCTACGGGAGGAGCAGAGAGCTGCCGTAGATGTTCTGGTCGAGGCCGCCGCCATTGCCGCAGTTGTCGCCGGTGAAGGGAGCGTCGCGGCGGGCGAGGGGGCCGTCGTCCCTACTCTGGGTGTTCTCGCCCAGGTCCACGCGGCACTGCTGCACGTCGAAGCCGTCCTGCTCGTCCTCGCGCGGGTCGGTGCCAGGAACGACGTCGCGGTTGTCCGACCACGTCATGTAGGCGCGGAGGGGACTATCCGGGTTGTCAGGGTTGGTGTTTGCCAAGGAGATCCAGTTGTAGTCCCCGTGGAACGGGATGTCCCTGCTCCCGAACATCTCGTACTGGGACTGGTGCGACGCGCTTGACACCTTTGTCGAGTCGGCCCACGCTATGCCGTTCCCGGAATGCGTGAAGAACGAGTTCACGATGTTGGTCCCCGAAGAGGTGGTCGCGGCCGTGTTGCCGATGGGGCGCTGTACGGAGTAGGCGGGGTCGGTGCGGCTGTCCTGCCAGACGAGGGCCACCTCTCCGCTGTGGGCGTCTATGTCCGAGAAGAACTGGTGTCCCGCCGGGGCGGCGTCAACGGCTTTCGGCTGGCTCCAGCTCACGCCGTTGTTCGTCGTGCGGATCACGTATACGAGCGATTGTCCCACCGCACCGGGACCTGCGGAAGTGAAGGACGTCTTGCTTGGCTTGGTGCTTCCGGGCCGGATGGCATTGTACGTCAGGTAGACGCCGGGGAGCTCACCGCTCTGATCTGAGGTCACCCGTGGTTCGAGCGGGACGCGATGGAACACGTACTCCGTCGGGCACACGTAAGGCCCGTCGCCGCAATCACGCGCCCCGTCGGACGGGAAGTACTCGGTGATGTTGCGGATGAGCTGCGCCTTGCCGAAGCTGGCCCCGCCATCTGTGGAGCGATTGAAGGCGAGCCCGGCGCTCCGCCGGCTGCCGATAGGGAAGGTCCGGTAGGTGACGTACACATTGCCGTCGGCCTCGACCGCGATGTCGCAGCCCTGCACGGACCCGATCTGTCCGGGTGTGGTGAGGGAGATCGGACGCGAGAACGTCCGGCCGGTGTCGGTGGAGCGGCTGAACAGGATGCGGTTCTGTCCCCCGCCGGTGAAGCGCGACCAGCACACGTAGACGTTGCCGTCATGCTCGCCGCCTGTGCGGTCCACCTCGAGTAGCGGCTTGTCTTGAAATATTCCTCCTCCCAAGCCTCGCGTCGGGGTTCCCTCCCCCACGATGCGCGTGCGCAGGTAGTCCACGGGGTAGTCGCCGACCGGGTTCGTCCCGTAGGTCGCCACGTACACGTCGCC
>JACCSM010000036.1 GCA_013698525.1 Rubrobacteraceae bacterium | reverse complement strand
TCTGTCCGGCGTTCCACGCGGTGTCTACCTTGGTCATCGTGAGCTGCGATTCGGTTATGCTGTCCTTGTCTATCTTGAACGGGCCCGTGACGACCATCTCTTCTGGCTTGAATGACTCGAACTCCGTGACCAGGTCCCTGTACCGCTTGGACTCGGAGTCGGTGCCGCTATCGAAGAGTTTCTGGGCTTTCTGGGACCATTCGCCGTAGACCGAGTTCGCCCTGATGGGCTCCTTGAGCACCAGCCGCTCGACGACCGTCGAGGGGTCCTTCATGGTGAACGTCAGGTTGTATTCGTCGTCGGGCTCCACTGACTCGAGGTAGTTCCACACTAACTGCTCCTGCAGGCGAAGCAGGTTGAAGGTGGCGACCACGTCCTTGGAGGTAAACTCCGAGCCGTCGCTCCATTTCGCGCCCTCGCGCAGCGTCACCTTGAACACGTCAGGCGGCTCGAACCCCCACTCGGTAGCCATGTACGGCACGTACTTCTTCTCGGCCCACTTGTACATCGCCAGGGGCATCTCCAGGACATCCTGATAAATGGTCAGCGCGAAGATACCGTTGGTGGCGAAGGTGTTGAAATGCCCGGTCGGAGGTAGCAGGTAGGGATAGGCGCCGTGAAACTCTTTGGCACTTCCGCCTCCGCCGCCACCTTCCCCATAATTCTGGCCCCCACCACCGCAGCCGGCGAGCAACAACCCGGCTCCTGCAGCACTCAACCCGAGAAACTGCCGCCGGGTCAAGTCCTTTGGGCGGTAGATCCTCTCGCCAGTTCTCATTCGTTGCCTCCTTCTTTCGCCAGAGTCTCTCCGTACGTATCTAGCGCCTGCTGTACAGCACCAGCAGCGTTACAGCCACAAGGAAGACCACCCCCATCACCAGGGTCACAAGTGTGATCGCGTGCTCCGGGGTCCCGGGATCCAGGAAGAACATCAGGAAGAACGATGGCACGACGATCAGGAACCCTATCCGGAATCCCGCCCGTCCGAGTTCCGGGATCACGCCGTCCTCCGCCTGGCCTCGGCGCCGGCTGTCCTGCTGCTCTCCGGTATGCGATCCCCCTGGCCAAGCTCGCGCGCCGCGACGTAGCAGGCCGCGAGGTGCCCATCGAGGGCGACGGCATCCTCCGCCGGACGGTCCGTGTCGCAGAGGCCTTCCTCGTACTTCGGGCAGCGGGGATGGAACGGGCAACCCGCCGGCAGGTTCAGCAGGCTCGGGATGTCCGGGCTGCGCAGACGCAACCTCTCCTTGTGACGCGTCAGTTCGGGATCTGCCTCGGGTAGAGCCGAGATCAGAGCCCGCGTATAAGGATGCACAGGCTCCCTGACCAGCCGTTGCGTGGACCCCAGCTCGACCATGCGTCCCAGGTACATCACGCCGATCCGCCCCTCCCAGGAGAAGTGCTTGGCGACAGCGAGGTCGTGCGTGATAAAGAGGAACGCTACCCCGAGGTCCTGCTGCAACTTCAGCAACATGTTGAGCAACCCGATGCGCAAAGAGACGTCCACCATCGAGACCGGCTCGTCGGCGACTATGACCTCGGGGTTGACGGTGAGCGCCCGTGCCACGGAGACGCGTTGGCGCTGTCCTCCCGAAAGCTCGTGGGGGTGCTTTCTCAGGAACTCCTCCGGCGGCGTCAGTCCGACCGTCTCCAGCAACTCGCGCAGCTTGGTTCCGAGCTCGGAGCGCGACTTTGTGAGCTTGTGGCGCCTTAGAGGAGCGCTCAGGATCTGCGTCACGTTGCGTATAGGGTTCAGCGAAGCGTACGGGTCCTGGTGGATGATCTGAACCGCACGGCGGAAGCGCTTTTTCTCTTCCTGCGGAAGCTTGCCGACGTCTTTGCCGCCATACAGCACGCGGCCTTCCGAGGGTTCGAGCAGGCCGGCCATCATGCGCCCCGTGGTGGACTTGCCACATCCGCTCTCGCCGACGAGGCACAGGGTCTCGCCTGGCTCGATGGTAAACGATACGTCGTCCACGGCCCGCACCTGCTGGCTGCCCGAGCCGTAGAAGCGGCTTGCATGCTCAAGCTCTATTGGCGTCCCGCTCATGACGCTCACCTCCCCTCGCTTCCCAGTCGGAACCTACCTTCTCCCAGTGCCAGCACGCGGCCGTCTGTCCGGGAGCAACCTCGATCAGCGGCGGGTCCTCTTCGCGGCATTTGTCCGTGGCGTACGGGCACCGCGGGTGGAATTTGCAGCCCGAGGGGAGGTCTATCAGGTCCGGCGGGGACCCGGGGATCGAGCTCAACTCCTGATGTTCCCCGGCGAGGGTCGGCACCGCGTCGAGGAGGCCGACCGTATAGGGGTGGCGCGGGTGGTAGAAGACCTGCTCGACGTCCCCGAGCTCCACGATACGTCCGGCGTACGTCGTGGCCACCCTGTCTGCCAGCTCCGCGGCCAGGGATAGGTCGTGGGAGACGAAGATCATGGCGAACCGGTGCCCCTCCCTCAACTCCCTGAGCACCTCGATTATGGCCCGCTGGGTAAGCACGTCCAGGGCTGTCGTTGGTTCGTCCAGGATCAGGACTCGCGGATTCAACAGGAGACCGAGCGCGATCATGACCCGCTGGCGCATGCCGCCGGAGAGCTCGTGCGGGTAGGCTCTGAGCACGCGATCCGGGTCAAGCTGCACGAGCTGCAGACATTCCGTAGCCCGCTCCGTGAGGGCGCGTCCCTTGAGGACCCCGTCCGTCTCGGCATGGTCTCTGGCGGTGTCTGCAAAGTGGTCGCGGATACGCATCACAGGGTTGAGCGCGTTCTGCGCCGACTGGAACACCATCGCGCACTCCCGCCAGCGGAAGCGCCTGAGCGTCTCGTCGTCGAGGTCTGTCAGATCCAGCTCTCCTCCCGAGGCGGTGTGGAAGACGATCTCGCCTCGCGCTATGGAGGCTGATTGCGGCAGCAGACGCACCAGGGAAAGTCCAAGGGTCGTCTTGCCCGAGCCGCTCTCGCCGATAAAGGCAAGGCTATCGTCGTCTTCGAGATCGAAGCTCACCCCGCGCACCGCCCGTACCAGGCCCCTGTCCGTGGAGTAGCCGATCTCCAGATCGCGCACGCGCAAGACTTGGTTACGACCCGCGCCCTGTGTGGCACCCACCGGCTCGCTCATGGTTTCAGGCCCCCCTCCGCAGCCTCGGGTCGAAGACCTCCGTGAGCGAGCGGTTCATGGCAACCAGACCGAACTGGTGAAGGGCTATGGCGGCGATCGGGGCCATGATGTACCAGATGCTGTCCTTGGAGAAAACCGCCCCACGCGTCCAGGCGAGGTTGAGCATCACGCCCCAGTTGTTCTCCGAGAGGGGCACCAGCCCAAGGAGCGTCAGGCCAACCACAGCATACATGCTCGTCGTTACCGCCAGGGTAAAGTTGATAGCGATGTAGCCGGCCATGTTGGGCGCGATTTCACGAAATACGATGTGCGGCGTGCCGAGGTCCAGAGCCCGCGCCGATTCGACGTAGTCGCGCTCCTTCAATGAAAGCACCTGGGCCCTGGTGGCGCGCATCAAAGTCGGCCAGAAGAGGGCCCCTATAAGGCCGGCAACGGCGAACTTGTTGTTGAGGCTGAGGACGCCGGCGAGTACCGCCAGAAGGGGAAGTTGAGGGATGGTCAGCACCATGTCAGCCAGCCAGGTGAAGCCTGTGTCAACGCGCCCGCCCACGAAAGCGCCAAGCGACCCGAGCGTCACAGCGATGGTCGTCGAGATAACCGCGGCCAGATACCCGATCGTCAGGATGGGCCTGCCTCCGTGGATGATCTGGGAGAGCACACCCTTGCCCTCCGAGTCGGTGCCCAGTGGGTAGCTCAATGATGGCGTCTTGTATATCTGGGATACCCGCACGGTCTCATCGAGCGGCACGAAGATCGGCCCGACGAACGTGACCAGGACTATGGTCACGACGACCAGGAAGCCCGCGAAGCCGACCTTGTTGCGGGCCATGAGCTTGAGGGTCGAGGCGAACCCAGCCAGGAACCTGCCAACCGCCGAGTCCCTGTACCGGCTCTCGCCAGTTACGGAAGCCATCGGGTCAGTCCCTTCCCCCGACCCGGATGCGCGGGTCGAGCCTGGAGTAGAGCAGGTCGGCCAGCAGGTTGGCCAGGATGACCATCGTCGTGATGATCAGGAAAACCCCCTGCATGACAGGGTAGTCCCTCTGCTGGATGGAGTTGTACAAGACGTAGCCGAGCCCTTCGTAGACGTAGAGCCACTCGATGAGCAGGGACCCGCCGAAAACGAGCGCTATGGAGATGCTGAGCTGGGTGAAGGGCGGAAGCGCGGCGTTCCGGCCCACGTAGGCGGTGGCGATCCTGCGTTCCTTGAGACCCCGCGCTTTGGCCACGGTGACGTAGTCCTCGCCCAGGGTCGACTCGGTGCTGCCTCTCATCGTGAGCATCCACACTCCGATGGTGCCCAGCACGTAGGTTAGTATGGGTAGGGAAGCATGGTAGAGCGCATCGCCGATGAACGTGAGGTTGAAGCCGGGTTGAATCCCCGGCGAGAGCGAACCCCGCATGGCCGTGATGTCGACGAGCTCCCACTGGACACCGATCCACACCACGATGAGAATGCCCATGATGTAATCGGGGATGGCACTGACCATGGACCCCAGATTCGTGAGCACGTGGTCGAGCTTTGACTCCCGCTTGTAGGCCATGATCATCCCGAGAAAGACCCCAACAGAGAAGCTGATGATCAGCGCGCTGCCGATGCTGAAGAGCGTCCAGGGAAGGTAGCTCAGGACGATCTTGCTCACGGGTACGCCGCGCGAGACGAGGGACTCTCCCAGGTCTCCCCTCACCAGGTTGCCCAGATACTCCAGATACTGCTGGTAGACGGGCGCGTCGAGGTCGAGCGAGAACAGCGAGGCGGCCTGCTGCGTCGCGCTCTGGTGCGATACGTTGTACTGGGTGACCAGGTTGGCGATGTAGGCCTCAACCGGGCCGCCAGGCATGAGCCGTATCAGGAAGAAAGTCAGGGAGGCCATGACGAAGACGGTTACCAGCGCCTTGATCAAGCGTCGAAAAAGGTAGCTTCGAGCTACCTTTCTGAACACGTCTAACGCCCCGCCTCCCGTAGCCGGTACACTCGTTCGCGCCAATTCCCGATCCTTTCCCACCAGCAATCGTGGCCCATACATGTATAGACGATTGGGCCTCCCGGCGCAAGGATGCGAGAACGAAAACCCGACTCTCTGAGGTAATTCGTGAGCAGAGCGCGGAGAACGAGCTACCGAAGATGGTCGGTCTGTGCTCCGGTTTTTCTGGTGGGTTGTCTTCGGGCATCCCGCGGATTGCTCGGTCGCGGGCTTCTAACCTCCGGCGTACTCCTTCAGCCGCTCCACGAGGGCGCTTTCGCTGTCTTGCAAACCGCCCCCGCGGCTGCGCGAGATCCACAGTCTGCGATGCTCGCCGAGGATAGTACGCATCTTGGAGGCGAGTTCCTCACGTTTTCCGGCGGAGTTCAGAGTTCCTTCGAGCATCCCCGTCCCCCTGTTGCAAGCGTGCAGCATCATCCTCGCGGCGTTGGCGAACTCGTCTCGGGTGAGATCCGCGTCTTCCCGGTCCATTCGCGCACTCTCCAGCGGTCCGACGACGGAGTTGATGTGCTCGCCAGCCTGCCTGAGGCTTTCGACGGTTACACCATCGGGGAGTGGGCTGTCGGGGGCCTGCGTAAGCAGGTGGAAGAGGACCGTGGAGTTGTGCGGGGCCGGCCCCGCCTTCTCGTGCGCGTTGCCCAGGTCGTAGCTCAACCTGCCCATGACGCGCGCCCTGTCGTAGAAGGCGTGGAGGTCGAGGGCTGAGATAAAGTCTTCGTCTCTGTTTGTCTCGTAGCACCAGGGCATTGCCGCTCCGGCGGCGAAACCGAGGTAGCTTACAGGCAGGTATTGCGTGTGATTATTGTCGCCCCAGTCGGTGTTGAGCAACCCTATCGCCCCGTGCCTGAGCCCGTTTTCGGTCGCGTTTCGGACGTTGCCGAGGCAGTTGTCGGTACGACCGGCGATCGTGTTCCACGATGAGGTGCCCGGACATACGAAGAAAGGTATGCCCGAGCGCGCGAACTCGGCCCCATGCTCCTTGAACGGATGGTCAGCCTCGTAGCCCCATTCGAGCACCACGGCGTCTCTCGGTAATTCAGGCACCAGCTCAGGATGCTGGATGATGATGTCTCCCCAGAAGTGCATCGTGCGGCGGTGACGCTTGACCAGGTCGTAGATTCCGAGCAGGTAGTCGAGATAGACGCGGCCGGCGCCCTTCTCCTCAACGGCCCTGGCGCTCC
>JACCSM010000030.1 GCA_013698525.1 Rubrobacteraceae bacterium | reverse complement strand
AGGGTGAGGGTTGAGGGTGAGATCTCACGCCCCCAGGTCGGTGAGGACGGCTTCGATTACGGACGATACCTCGCGACCAAAAGGATCAGCGCGCTCGTCGAGGCGACGAGCGTGAGGCCGGTGGGGGAGGAGCGGGGTTGGATCGGCCAGGTTCACCGTCGTACCGACGTGGCGCTCGGATACGGCCTCAGGCCGCGCGAGGCCGCCGTCGTGCGGGGGATGGTACTCGGGGATCGCTCGCTCATGCCCGAAGAGTTGGAGAAGTCCTTTTAGCGCTCAGGTGTAACCCACGTACTCGCCATCTCCGGCCAGCACGTCGTGATACTTGCGGCCGTGATCTACTTCGCCCTCCGTTTCTTCGCCATCCCTGCCGGGCTACGCGCAGGCGTTACGATGGGCCTGATCTGGCTCTACATCCTCATCGCCGGCGCCCCTCCATCGGCCATTAGGGCCGGGGTCGTGGCAACGTTCGTGCTCGCCGCGCCGCTCCTCGGGCGCCAGGTATCGGCGCTGCACTTCATGACCACGATGCTAGCCCTGGTGCTGGCATACAACCCCCAACTCATCTACAGCACAGGCTTCCAGCTCTCCGTGGCCGCCGTCTTCGGGATCCTGCTCCTCACCAAACCCCTGAAATCTCTCCTAGAGCGTACCCTGCTCAGACCTTTCGCCAGGCCACCAGAGCACGTCTCGAACCTCATCTGCGTCTCTGTGGCAGCCCAGATAGCGACCTCACCCATAGTCGCAGCCACCTTCGAGCAGGTCTCCGTCGTCGGAGTCCTTACGAACCTTGTTGCCGTGCCGCTCTCAGGGCCGATCCTGATCCTCGGGCTCCTCGGCTCTCTAGCCGGAAACATCTATCCCTTGCTCGCCTACCCTCTCAACGCCTGCAACGGCTTTCTGGTTATGATACTGATAAAGACCGCACAGGGTGCCTCCTCACTCCCGTTCGCCTCGGTGACGACGCCGGGCGTAACCCTGCTCCTCGTCGGCCTGTTCTACGCAGGGTGCCTCCCCCCAATAGTGGCCGAACGCGCCTTCTGCACTGAACACAAGTTCCTATGGCCCGCACTCCTCCTGTTGTGGTCCGTGCTGTGGTTGGTACTCGTCGCCGCCGGACGCATCTGAGAGTCGGGCTTTCCGCGCAAAGCCCGAGCCTCAACAACGACGAATCATCAGCCTTTCATCACATGTTAAGCTGAAGTGCTGAGTAGCTGAAATGCTGAGACGAGGATGAGATGAGAGGCAAACTGGCGATGGGCGGCCTGATCCTTGGAGCAGCCTGGGGAGCCTACAGGCGGCTAGGCAGACTCACCTCGCTCGAATGTAGCTACGCGGATGCCCCGACAAAGATCCTCATCGTCGGCGGTGGATTCGGAGGACTCGCTGCGGCGAGGGAGTTGGCGCGCATGCTGAGTGGCACCCAAGATGTGGGCGTCGCATTGTTGGATCCCAGGAATTACACTACCTTCTGGCCGATGGTGCCTTCGATCATCCCAAGTAATGCGGAGGTACGCCACGTAGCACACTCCCTCCGGCGCATCCTCAAGCCCTTGGGAATAGAGTTTTTCCAGGATGAGGTAGCAGAAGTGGACTTCGAGACTCTTCGGTTGAAGTCGGGCGAGCGCGATTACCCTTACGACTACCTCGTTCTGGCGCCAGGCAGCCGCACCACCTTCTTCGGCACCCCAGGCGCCGAAGAGAACGCTATGGATATCAAGGGTCTGCGAGACGCCTTGCTGGTACGCAACCACGTGATCGATCGCTTCGAGGAAGCCGAGCATCTCGAGGACCGTGCTCCTGACGACCTGCTCACCTTCGTAATCGTCGGCGGAGGTCCCACAGGGGTTGAGGCAGCGGCCGACACGCACGACCTGATCTTCGAAGTTCTCGAGGACGACTATCCCAACGTAGACTTCGGCAGTGTGCGTGTCGTGCTGTTGAATGCCGGCGATAACATCCTCGAGGGTCTCGATGCCCCGCTGGTACACGCTGCGACGCGCAGGCTCGCCTCCCAGCGAATAGAGGTTATCAACGACGCCAAGGTCGAAGAGGTCAGGCCTGATGCCGTGGTGATCTCAGACGGACGCACCATACCGACCCGCACCACCATCTGGGCCGCCGGGACAGAACCCCCTCCCCTAGCCGGTAACCTGGACTTACAAAAAGACCATCGCGGAAGGATCCTCGTCGACGAGTACCTGCGGGTCAAAGGCAGGCCAGGGGTCTACGCTGTGGGCGATTGCACCAGCATACAGTACGACGGACCACCGGTCCCCGCCCTCGCCCAGGCCGCAGAACAGGAGGGCAAGCGGGCAGCTTCGAACCTCGCAGCAGAGATCGAGAACAAAGTGCCTGTCCCATTCCGTTACCGCTCGGTCGGCCAGCTGGTGGACCTCGGAGAGGGTAGCGCACTCGTCGACATCCTCGGAGTAAACCTCAGTGGCCTGCTCGGGGCGTACGTTTGGAAAGCAGTCTACCTCTACGAGCTGGGTTACGACCTCAACCGGGCGCACGTGCTCGCCGACTGGACCATCGACCTTTTCACCCGCCCTGACACCTCCAAACTGTTCGAAGACCCCAATCAGCCAAGAGTACGTACCCGACACCTGTAGCCTGAAACTCAATGCCTCATGAATAGTTCATTTGGGGGATGCGCCGCCAATGTACTGGTGCGTATGCTGTCCATTGGCGGCCCGATCGAGACAACGATGCGTAGCAAACCGCATAGACCTCAGGTCATAAGGAGAGTGTGTTGACGCCTCTCCTCTACCGTCTGGGTCACTTTTGCGCCCATCATCCCGCGTGGAGTGGAAGGAGACGAACGATCCGCACGAGGCCGTCGTCCACGGCCTTGCCTCGACGGCGCGTGTGATCACCTCGGCGGCGATGATAGTGGTCTCCGTCTTCCTCGCCTTCGTGATAAACGGCGACCCCACCGTCAAGCAGTTCGGCCTGGGGATGGCTGTAGCAGTCGCGGTCGATGCGACCGTCGTCCGTTGTGTTCTCGTACCCGCGATAATGTCTCTGCTCGCATCAGTAGGCTGGTGGCTGCCAAAATGGATGGAGCGCGCGACCCCGAAGTTCTCGATCGAAGGCAACGAGTGGTTCGCCGAACACGAAACCCCCGCTCGACAAGACGCGCCACAGGAGAATCCCGAAAAGCACTACAAACCCGACCCCGCCGACTGACCGATGCCCGCAAGAGCCGTATTCTTGTAGGGCGCTTCGTGAAGCGCCCTATGCGTAAACCTTGGCTACAGACATCAGTATTTCTCTGCACATCCGTCATACTGAGTCTGTTTGGCTTGGCCGCGTTCGTGCCGCGGGCGCACACCAAGGCCCTCCCATACACGTCATTCCCGCGCAAGCGGGTATCCACTGCGGCAGGAGCGCCTCCAACCCCAAGTCGATCCACCGGATTGCGCTGCTCCTCGGTGCCAGTAGCGTTTAGAATACTCGTGTGACTGTCTACCTGCTCTTGGGAGATGATGAGGAACGGAAGTCCCGCGGCGTCGACAAGCTGCGTGCCGGAAGGACCCTCGAGGCTTATGACGCTTCAGCGATAGGCCCTGAGACTATCGTCTCGGCCTGCAACTCCTTCTCGCTGTTCGGGGAGGGACCGTTCGTCGTCTTGAGGGACCTCGACGCCTGGAACGCTGCCCAGAAGGCAGTGATCGTTGACTACCTCGAGGACCCTTCGCCAGGGTCTGACTTGATCTTGCTCGGAAAGAAGCTCGGCTCTCGTGAGAGGCTGCTCTCGGCGGTCAAGAAATCGGGAGAGGTCCACACTTTCGAGCAGCCGACAGGTAAGGCCCTTGTCAAGTGGCTCGTCGGGCACGCGAAGAAGGTGGGCCTGGATCTCCCCGAGGATGTGGCAGAAGACCTGGCAAACCGCTGCTCGGGCGACAAGATGCGCCTGTTGCAGGAGACAGAGAAGCTGGCGCTCTACGTCGGTGAAGGCACAGCGACCCACAACGACGTGGCCGCCCTTTGCCCGCCTGACATCCAGTCCAACATCTTCGCCTTCGTCGACTCCCTGGCCGCCGGAGAACGAGACAGAGCAATCGAGTTGCTGGAAGACTTGATCGGTACGGGCGAGCCTCCGCTTCGTCTCACGTTCATGATCCGTCGCCAGTTCCAGCTCGTCGCGCGCGCCCGTGCCCTCATCGAACGTGGCACGCCCCAGAAAGA
>JACCSM010000013.1 GCA_013698525.1 Rubrobacteraceae bacterium | reverse complement strand
TCTCCACCAACAGGGGCGCTTCCACAGATGTGTCGGCCGTCGTGCTCTCCTCCGGTTCCTCGGGCGGCGTTACGGGACACGAGTGCTCATCATCGATGGGTTCGGGCTCGCGACAGTAACTAACGTCGGTTACCGTCACCAGCCTGGCGAGGTTACGCGTTCTCAACAGAAAGTCCTGCATCTCATCGTAGGTCCCATTGAATTGCATTGTAACCGGTATGGTTTGGTAGTCGCCACCGCCGGCCGGCGCGGCAGCATCTCCTGGTTCGACCACGAGTTGGGTCACGCCGGAGGCGCCTGCGATCTCCTCGATCTGGACGACGAACGTAGGAATCTGCGGCTGCGTCGGGATCCTCTTGCTGAGTTCGAGGAGCTGGCGTTCGATCTCCGGGGAGTTGCGCCTGACTTCCTCGAGCTCGTTCACCTCTTGCTGCACCTGCTCGAGCTGGGCCTGCTTGTCCTCCCGCGCCTCGGCCTGTTCGTTGAGCCTTCCCAGAAGCGGACTCAGAAGGAGAAAATAGAAGCCGATGGCGATAATCACTATCCCAAGCGACCCGAGGATGAGCAAGTTACGATCGTTGCGGCTCATCGGCGCCCTTGTTCCGTTCGCCTGGTGTACCGTTGGTTGGCCGAACTGTGGAGGCGTCCTGTGTTGGCGACCACGCGGGTGCGAAGAGAACCCCTATTGTCCGCGAGCTCATCCTGAGATCCACCTTCCAGCTTTACCTCCGTACCGTTTTCACCGACGATCGTGACCAGTTCCGAGGCGACTTCGAAGCTCACAACCTGGCCCACTGCCGGCTGTTCGAACGTCCTCCGCGCGGCCCTGTCGAGATCCGCGTTGGCTAGATACTGGAGGTTGTCCATGCGCACGACGAAGTCTGCCACGTTTTCGTAGCGGGGCAGCGCGATGCCCGTAAACGTGACCGTGCCAGGTGGGTCGAGTGGCTCCTCGACAGGCGCGTCGAAGTCAACCGGGGCGGCCTCGGCGGTTAGGGTATCAAGGGCCGTGGTCTCGGGCACGACGAAGGCGAGGCCCTGAAAGAACTGATCCCAGGCGAAACGGCTGCGGAAGATGCCGTCGGCGACCGGCTTCTTGTCTTCGAGGCGCACCTTGAGATCCCTGTACGGGCTCAACTCGGCCAGATGCGCGTTCTGCCGCGCGATCTCGTCGTCAAGCTCTGCGACCTGGTCTTCGAGGTCGTTCAGCCTCAGAAGGAGCACCAGGTAGATGCCAACCATCAGGATCACTACGAAGGCGCCCACGATAAGCAGAATACCGAGAACCCCGCGGCGTAACCTATCTGCGGGGCGACCCCGCTCGTCGGTAGGAAGGAGGTTTATTTGCCTCATTCTTCCTCCATCGCAAGACCGAACGCGACCGCGAGTACGGGCTCCATCGCCCTCAGCTGGTCGTCGGAGATGTTGGAGCGGTTGCCTGAGAGCTTCTCTACAGGGTGTCCGCGGCTTGTCGGGACGTCTAGTAGTTGCCCGAGATACCCATCTAGATTAGGTATCAAAGCCGCCTCTCCGGAGAGAAGGACCCTGGAGACCTCGCGGGCGGCTTCCTGGGAGCGGTGGTGTTCGATGGAACGCTGCACCTCGTCGGCGAGGGTCTGTGCGGCACCTTCGAGCCCGCGCCTCACGTCGTAGACGAGCGCCGGGTCGAAACTACCTTCCTCGGGTTCCGCCTCCGTCTCATGGGCCTCGTCCTGCCCGGAACCCAACCTGACCCGCGGATCGAGCGCCAACCTCTCGGCTTCATCCTCAGGAAGGTCGGCGAGCTCCACCACCGCGGCCACGAAGTCGACGAAGCCGACGGGCACAAAGCGAGTAAGGACGGGATTGCCCCGATCCGCCACCACGAGATTGGTGATCTCCGCCCCGACGTCGAGGAGGAGCATGGCTCCTTCATCGCCGAAAAAAGGATCAGGGAGGGTAGAGCGCGTCAGGGAGAGCGCCTTGACATCCACGCCGGCAGGCCGCAGGCCACTGGTGCGAACCGCCGAAGTGTAACGTGAGATCATCTCCCTCTGGGCGGCGACCACCAGAACGCGGTCGAGATCCGAGCGCTCCTCCCTGGGCCCGAGCACGACGTAGTCCAAAACGGCCTCATCGAGGGGCATCGGTATGTGGTCCTGCGCCTCGAAGCTTATGGCGCCCTGCAGGTCAGCTTGCCCCATGCGCGGGAAGTCGAGAAGCCTGACCACTACCTTCTGGTTGGAGACACCGAGAGTGACGGACTTGCCGCTGAACGAATGCGAATCCCAGAACTCCCTGATCTCGGCGGCCAGGAGGTCGTGGTCGGCGACCTCTCCATCGAGAATCGTCCCAGGAGGAAGCCTGTGATAGCCGACATGCTGCAGGGCGTACCCGCCGCCGGCGCCGGAGATCTGGACGGCCTTGATCGACCCGCGGTCTATGTCGAGGCCGACGGTCTTCGACCCCCCGAAGCCTGGCAAACGCGCCATTACGCCGACTCCCGAGAAGACCGAGACAGCGCGAAGATCTGTGCTCTATACCGCCGAAGGGAAACCGTGTGGATGGACCGTGCGCTCAAGCGCCCTCCCTGGCGACGTGCCTGAGCGCGGCCACCTCCGCGTCGGCTCCCACAGAGGCTTTGCGTCCGACGCTGGAGTTGGGACCGAGGACCGCTCTTGCCCCGACTCGGGCCCCTGAACCTACGACCGCGCCCGCGGAGATCCAGCTCCCAGCCCCCACCTCCGCGTCCCTATCCACCACGGAACCAGATCCCAAAAAACAGTGGCTCCCCACGGCCGTATCGGGATGCACAGCCACGCCCGCGGCGACGACGCAACCGCCCTCGATCGAGGCGACACCAGAGACGTATGCGAGCGGATGCACGGCCGTGAAGAACTGTCCTCCAAGGCCCCTCAAGGAGTTGGCAACGCGCAACCTGGCGGTGTTGTCCGTGATCGCCACTACGACGTGTACCGGCTCGACCGAGAGCATGCTCTTGAGCATCTCGACGTCCCCAAGGACCGGATACCCCCTCACCCTCTCCGAGATCGCCGCGTGGGTGTCGTCGTAGAACCCGAGCACGCGATCTCCCAGCCCACCCGCCAACAGAACGTCCAACGCGACCCTTCCGTAGCCGCCAGCCCCCACTATGGCAACTCTCATCTCTTCGTCGAGTGCCATACGCTGCACCTCAACTTCGGGTTCAGGCACGCCGGTGGTGATTTCGGGCTCTCTTATCTCCCACTCCCTCCGACAGAGATTACTCCAGACACCCCAGGAAGTCTAGCACCATTGCTGGCATGTTGCTCCTATGCCCACATCATGCGCTCGTCCGCTGCGACTATCGTGTTCTATGGGGGTGCCCGGCTAGCCAAACGCACCTTCGAGGGAGTTACCGAGAAGGAAATCACGCGCCTGGAGTCGCCGGCCGCCGGGTACCTGGAGCTCCAGCACCTCGAGGCGCCCTCTCCCGCAATACACCGCAATCCGCCCGTTTTCGGCTTCGACATGTCCGATCTCGGCGGCCGCGCCTTCTCTGTCCAGTATCGCGGAGCGCCAGATTTTGACCGGCCCGTCGAAGTTGGGATGGAACGCCCTTGCCCCTACGTGGGGAGCCAGGGCCCGGATCAGGTCGTGCACCTCGCGAACCTCCTTTTCCCACCTTATGGTCTTGTCCTCTTCCGAAACCTTAGACGCATAAGTAGCATAACAACTGTCCTGGTCGATAAGGGTGAGGGTATTCGTCTGGAGATGACCCAAACCTTCAACGATAGCTTTAGCTCCAGTATGGGCTAGAAGGTCTGTGAGTTCGCCAGCGTTCATTTCGGGTGGTATGGAGACGGGGTGCTTGAGTGCCATGGGGCCTGTATCCAGGCCTTCGTCCATACGGATGATAGTTACGCCGGTCTCTGTTTCCCCGTTCATGATGGCGCGTTCGACGGGGGCTGCGCCGCGGTATTTTGGCAGGAGTGAGGCGTGGACGTTCCAGGCGCCCTCTGTGGCGGCGTGGAGGATGTTGGGACGAAGGATTTGGCCGTAGGCGGCGACGACCAGGGCGTCGCACTGGCGCAGTTCGTCGTTGACTTCGGAGATCCTGGCCGGTTGACGAAGAGGAAGGTCGTGGGAGTGGGCGAGTTCGGCGACGGGAGTTTTTGTCATCTTGCGTCCCCTGCCCTTCCTGGGATCTGGCTGCGAGATCACAAGCCCCACATCGTGGGGCGAGGAGATCAGGCCCCCAAGTACGGTCGCCGCGAAGTCAGGGGTACCCGCGAAGGCTATCTTCAAGGTGGGCCCTCAGCCCTGCTGGGCGAGCAGTCGCTCCCGCCACTCGCGCATGGCAGCCTTGCGTGAGGGCCTATCCGTACGGTCGAGGATCAGGACTCCATCGAGGTGGTCGACCTCGTGCTGCAGGACCCTTGCGAGCAGGTCGGAGGCACTTATTTGCAGTGGCTTGCCTGAGACGTCCCGGCCTGAGACGGTTACGCCCGTGGGACGCTCGACGTCGACCAGGATCCCGGGTATCGAGAGGCATCCTTCCGGCACGTTCTCTGTCGTTTCCGACCAGTCGGTGAGAACGGGGTTGACGATTACGTACTCCTCATCTTCGATGGCGGCGACGAACGCCCGCTTGAGGCGTCCGACCTGGTTGGCGGCCAGGCCAACCCCTTCGTTGTCGCGCATGGTTGCCAGCATGTCCTGCGTGAGGCGCACCAACGACTCGTCGAAGCTCTCGACCGGCGCGGCGCGGGTCTTGAGTACGGGGTCTCCGAACGTCCTGATGCCGAGTGCCACCTTTTGTTACACCTCCTCGGGATCCACGTCAACTCGAACCTCGAGCCCGCGCGTGCGGGCCGAAATCCTTGCGGCCAGGGTCGCTGCGCGGGCCACGGCTGGCCGTCTCTTGGCCCTGAGCAAGACCCGCCACGCGGTGGTCTCTCCGGTGCGCCCGAGTAGAAACGGGCCAGACATTTCGACCCCGGCTTCGAGGGCCGGCCGCAGATGGGATTCTACCGCACCTGAGAGCGCCGCCTCGGAGCCCTCGAAGGTCAGAGAGGCGGCGTGGGCGAACGGCGGGTAGCCGAGCTCGCGGAGTCTTGGCAGCTCTGCGGCCGCAAACGCCTCGTAGTCACCACTCACCCCCGCTCGCAGCGCGTAGTGCTCGGGGACGTGGGTCTGGATAAGGAGTAGCTTTCTGGCTACCGCCGCCGCGCCGTAAAACAACCTGAAAGATCTCTCCCCTACATCGATGCCGCTTCCCGCGAGAAACGCGTCGGCGTCGGGTAGGATCACCGCATCCCACTCGCCATCCAGGATTCGGGGAGGGGTTCCGACCACGACAGGAGCGTCGATATGGTCTCGTTCTTCGGCGGTGATGAGGCCGACCCGCGTTCCGAGGAGGTCCGAGAGTTCGGCGCGCGCCCGCTCCACACCGAGGCCTGTCTGCCGCACACGGGTCGAACCGCACTTCGCGCACGGGCCCGGCTCCTGCCTGTATCCGCAACGGGTGCAGGCCAGGGGCCCGTCCCGTCCGTGGGAGACGAGGGGCAGGTCGCAGTTCGGGCAGATCTTCATCGCCCCGCAGCGGCTGCAGGCGACGGCGGTCGCATAACCGAGCCGCTTGAGGACGACGCCCGTTTTCCCCCCTCCTTCTACACACCTGCGGCAGGCTCTCTCCAGGGTGGAGCTGAACGTCGCGCCAGAACCGCGCATGTCTACGATCCGGACCGCTGGCCACGGCCCGCCACGCCTCGCGGGTAGCTCGCGTATGCGCTCTCGCCGGCGAACTTCGGGTGCGTATATCCTGAGCGAAGGGAAGGGCGAGAGGAAGAATACCGCAACCCGTTGCGAGCGGGCGCGTTCCAGCGCCACGTCCCGCACGTGCACGGGAAGACCTTCGTGGCCAGGCTCGGCCCTGTGCGCGCCGTTCGGTTCGTCGACGACGCAGATCGAACCCGGACGCGCAAGCCCTAGCAGGGCCGCCGTCCTGGTCCCGACGACGACGTCGACGCTTCCATCGCGGGCGGCCCCGTGGACGGCGGCCCTGCCACGGCCCAGGCCGCTGTGGTAAGGGGCGATGGTGTGTCCCTCCTCGAGCGCGCGTCGCAGGAGCTCCACCAGCCGCTCTACCGACCCTACCTCCGGCGCCAGCACGAGGGCCTGTCTCCCTTCTTCCAGCGTCGCCGTTACTATGGCGACGACCGCGGCATCCTCCTCTCGCCCTTTCGTCCTCCACAAGAAGGGACCGGCGCTCTTTACGGCGCGCCGCGCGGTCCGTGAGAAAGGGGCCGGTCTTTCCTGGACGACATGGTCGCCCAGGGTGGCCTGCAAGGGAGCAGGCCCCTGACGGCGCACGAGCCTCGCTGCGCCCCTCCTGACGAGTTCGCGCAGGGAACTCCGGCTCGCGCCGGTCTCGGAGAGAAGAGTGGAGGTCATTACCTCGCCCCCGTGTTCCTTCAAGGTCATGAACAGGTCGCGCTGGCGTGGGGCGCGGGCGAGGTCAGGTTCTGCGGCAGCACGGATCACAGCCCACTCCACTGTCGCCGGTTGCGGCGCTGATGGAGCGAGTATTATGTGTTTTTCTGCCTCCGCCGCGCGCATGCCAGCGGGCTGGAGGGTGCGTTCGAGGGCCGCGCGCGTAACGGTAGCGTCGACCTCCCAGGGCCAGCCCGGAGAAGGCTCTAGTATGCGGTAGCGTCCCGTTTCGACGCCTGGTGGGAGTGCGGCCCTCAGAACCGCCGGAAGAGGGACCGCTGCGCCCTCGTGGATCCGGGTGCAGACCTCTACGAGCTCGGGTTGCAGTGAGAGATCAGGCACCACAGAGAGCACCTCTTCGCGGGCGCGGGCGCTATCGACTTCGGCACCGACTACTATCCCGAGGCGGTGCCTTCCCGAGAGTGGCGCGACGACTGCCGTACCGATGCGAACCTTCTCGCGCAGGGACTCAGGTATGCTGTAGCTGAGCGGAGGCAGGGCGTGCGTTGGTATGAGCAGGCTTACTCGTGCCGCGCCCGGGGCCACCTGGCCCGACCTCCTTGCCAACTAGAAGCCGGCGGCGCGGCGGAGGTCTTCCGCCCTCGAGGTCTCCTCCCAGGTGAACCCTGGTTCACTGCGGCCGAAGTGGCCGTATGCGGCGGTCCGGGCGAAGATGGGATTCCTCAGCCCAAGGTCGCGGATGATGGCGCCTGGCCTGAGGTCGAAGTGCTCCTGTACCAGCGCACCGAGAGTCGCAGGATCAGATCTTGCGGTGCCGAACGTCTGGACCATGACGCTGACGGGGTGCGCGACGCCGATCGCGTAGGCCACCTGCACCAGGCACCTGCCTGCGAGGCCCGCCGCGACCAGGTTCTTGGCAACCCACCTCGCCGCGTAGGAGGCCGACCGGTCGACCTTCGTCGGGTCCTTGCCCGAGAAAGCGCCCCCGCCGTGCGGGGCAGAACCCCCGTAGGTATCCACGATGATCTTGCGCCCGGTGAGGCCAGTATCGCCCTGGGGTCCTCCTGTAACGAACCTGCCCGTGGGGTTGACCATGATCTCCGCCTCGCCAGGGTCGAAGTACTCCTCGGTCATCACGGGGCGGATTACCGTCTCGAGGAGGTCGTCCCTTATGCGGGCCTCCACCCCGTCGCGGTGCTGGGCGGAGATCAGGATCTTCTCGATCCCGACCGGCCTATCCCCCTCGTAACGGACTGTTACCTGGCTCTTGCCGTCTGGCCTGAGGTAGTCGAGCAGCCCACTTTTACGGACGTCGGAGAGACGGCGGGTCAGGGCGTGGGCCAGCGTAATCGGGAGCGGCATCAACTCATCCGTCTCCTCGCAGGCGTAGCCGAACATCATCCCCTGGTCGCCCGCTCCTATCTCGTCGAGAGCCTCGCTGTCTCTTACCTCGAGAGCCCTGTCCACGCCCTGGGCGATATCCGCGGACTGCGGGTCTATGGAGACGATGACACCACAGGTCTCGGCGTCGAAGCCGAACTTGGCCCTCGTGTAGCCGATATTGGAGACCTTCTCACGCACGAGGGTTGGGATGTCGACGTAGGTCGAAGTGGTGATCTCGCCGGCCACCACGACGAGACCCGTCGTCACGAGCGTCTCGCAGGCCACCCTGCTCATCGGATCATCAGCGAGCGCAGCGTCGAGTATCGTGTCGGAGATCTGGTCCGCTATCTTATCGGGGTGGCCCTCGGTGACCGACTCTGAGGTAAAGAGGTGGGAAGCTCTCAGTTTCTGGTCGTCCGCCGCGTTCCAGGTGGTCGGGCCCGCCGCTCTCTCCACCATCTCTAGCTCTCCTCGTCCATCTCCGCCATCATACTGTCCAGGATGACGCGGGCAACCTCTTCTTTGGAGGCCCTGGGGACGAAACGTTCCTTCTCGCGCCCGACGACGTAGACCTCATTATCGGCGGCCTCGAACCCCAAGCCTTCTCTGGAGATATCGTTACCAACTACGAGGTCCGTTCCCTTGCTTGCGAGCTTCTCGCGGGCGTCGGC
>JACCSM010000007.1 GCA_013698525.1 Rubrobacteraceae bacterium | reverse complement strand
GGTCTCGGACTGCCCGAGAAGGTGCCCCCGGGCGGGACCGCGTTCGTTATCTTGGTGTTGGCTGGCGTGACTTTCGACGGCCTGCTGGAGACCCCGCTGTGGCTCGAGATCGTACGTCTGACCCCGGTGACGCAGACGCTCGGGGTGATACTGCTGCCCTTACTGTTCCTGGGCATCTATCTCGGCTTTGTGGAGCTCAGCCGAATCCTCGGTGGGGGGGTAGGTTTCGGGCGGCTTGCGGCCGCGTACGTTTTCTCGCTCGTACCCATCGCGATCGCCTACCAGATGGCCCACTACTACACGTACCTGATCATCCAGGGGCAGATGATGATCTCCCTCGTGTCCGACCCTTTCGGTTGGGGCTGGAACCTATTCGGCACCGCCGATTTCGAGCCTCGTTACGGCATCGTCGGGGCTGGGTTCGTCTGGTACTCGCAGGTCGCTCTCATCGTGGCCGGGCACATGATCGCCGTCTATCTCGCCCATTCGATCTCTTTGCGTCTCCTGCGCGACCCTGTACGCGCTTTCAGAAGCCAACTGCCGATGCTCGTGTTGATGGTCCTCTACACGATAACCAGCCTCTGGATCCTGGCCCAACCCATCGTCGAGTAGGGGCGTTTCGAACCGCGCCTGCCTGCAAACGCACGATAAGCACATCAGGTAGTGTTGATTCACGACTACAGCGCCGTGCATAAGTCTTGAGCCTTCTTAAGGATGGGACATAGGCCTCTCTAAACCTTCAGAGCACATTCAGCAAACAAAGAGCTGAAAGGCTGAAGGGTCAACCCTTCAGCCTTTCGCTGTGAGAGATATGAAAAGACCCGCGCTCGAATCGCCTACTTGTTCTTCACGGCCTCGACGATTTCCTGGAGGCCCTGTTTAGCGTCGGAGAAGAGCATCATGGTCTTGTCCGTATCGTAGAAGAGGGGGTTGTCGATGCCGGCGAAGCCTGGGCTCAGGGAGCGTTTGACGAAGATAACGCGGTCGGCTTTATCCACTTCCAGGATGGGCATGCCCGAGATCGGGGTATCCTGTTCGGGGTCGTTGGCCGCCGGGTTCACTACGTCGTTGGCGCCGACGATGATCGCGGCGTCGGCGTCTTCGAGTTCTGGGTTTATGTCTTCGAGGTCGTAGAGCTTGGCGTAGGGGACGCCCGCTTCTGTGAGGAGGACGTTCATGTGGCCTGGCATCCTTCCTGCCACGGGGTGGATGCCGAAAAAGACCTCCTTGCCCTGCGACTCGAGCGTCTCCATGAGGTCGAACATCGGGCCCTGGGCCTGGGCGACCGCGAGGCCGTAGCCGGGGACGATCACGACCTTCTCGGCCTCGTCCGAGAGGTACTCGCCTACCGCGCCGGCGTTCACGTCGTTGACCGGACGGTCTTCCTCGTCCCCTCCCTTGCTGTCCGTTGCGGAGGCTGTTATGCCGGCGAAGATGATCTTCCTTAGGGGACGCCCGAGGGCGCTGCTCATCTCGCGCGTCAGTACCGTGCCCGACGCGCCTACGAGCGTGCCGCTGATGATGAGGGCGTAGTTGTCGAGCACGAAGCCAGAGGCAGCCGCCGCGAGACCCGTGAACGCGTTGAGGAGCGAGATGACGATGGGCATGTCAGCCCCGCCTATGGGTATGACGAAGAGCACGCCGAGGAGCACCGAGGCCCCGAGTATCAGGTAGAGCGAGGCGAGCGGGGGGAGCAGCAACCCACCGGCCAGTACGTTGACCGCGAGCAACACGATGACGAGGGCTATGATGGCGTTCACCGCCTGCTGCAGCGGGAACGTAACCGAGCCCGTGAGCGCGAGCTCCTGAAGCTTGCTGAAAGCGATGATGCTTCCAGCGAAGCTGACGGTCCCGATAACGACGCTGAGGAGTACGGCCACGGAGGCGACCACCGTCTCGGGGTGGGTGCCTAGCGCCTCGACCTGGTAGAACTCCGAGAGGGCGACGAGCGCCGCCGCCGCGCCGCCGACACCGTTGAAGGCGGCGACCATCTGGGGCATCGCCGTCATCTGAACGCGCTGGGCCGCGACCGCCCCTACAACCGAGCCAACGAGCACTCCGGCCAGAATCTCGATCCCGCTCAAAGCCTCGTCTATGTCAGCAACGAAGATCGTCGCCACGAGCGCGATGACCATCCCGAGGGCCGCCAACGTGTTCCCCGAGCGGGCCGTCTCGGGTGCGCGCAGGCGCCTAATTCCGAGGATGAAGAGCGCGGCCGCTACTAGGTAGGCTACGAACGTCGCTACCTGCATTCCTAGCCTTCCCTCTGCTTTACCTTCTTGACGGGTGGACGGAACATACTGAGCATCCTGT
Source organism: Rubrobacteraceae bacterium (assembly GCA_013698525.1). Lineage (GTDB taxonomy): Bacteria > Actinomycetota > Rubrobacteria > Rubrobacterales > Rubrobacteraceae > Rubrobacter_D. The sequence goes on along the minus strand of JACCSM010000007.1, from coordinate 1,672 downwards.
TCGTCACCCAGAAGCCGCCGACCACGTTTATGGCCCCGAAGACGACCGCGATCATACCGACAGTCGTCGTGAAGGAGTCGCTCGCCGCCGCTAAGGAGATGACCGCGCCGACGAGCACTATGCCGTGTATGGCGTTCGTAGCGCTCATCAGGGGGGTATGAAGGAGGCTCGGGACCCGTGAGATCAGCTCGAACCCGAGGAACGCCGCAACGACGAAGATGGCTAGCTGGGCGAGCAGCACACCCACCTCATCGCCTCTCTTCCGAGGTCTCTTGGGCTTCGGTAGCTTCTTGCCTCTCCGAGAGGGCTTCACTGGTTGATTCGTCCCTGATCCCACCCTCGTGCACTATGCAGGTCGAGTCGATGATCTCATCCTCGAAGTCCAGCTCGAGGTGCGGGTCCTTCTCGTCCTTGTCCTCGGCCCTATCTTCCGTGATGTGGGAGATGAGGTTGTACATGTTGCGCGAGAGGAGCTGGCTGGCGTGGATCGGCATGCTGCTCGGCAGGTTGACCGGCCCGATGATCTTCACCTCTTCGTGCTCGATGGTCTCCCCTGACTCGGTCAGCTCGCAGTTGCCCCCGCTCTCTGCCGCGAGGTCGACGATCACGGACCCCGGTTTGAGGCTCTCCACCATCTCCTTGTCCACCAGCTTGGGGGCCTGCCTGCCTGGGACGAGAGCCGTTGTTATGACGATGTCCATCTCCTGTATACGCTCGCGCAAGAGCTTCTGGTCCTCCTCGAGCTTCTCTTTGGACCATGCTTCGTCTTCCTCTTCTTCGCCGGCTTCCTCGCCTTCTTCGCCTTCCACGACGTACTGATCCCTCGGCGGCTCTCCGAACGAGTAGAACCCGAGCCCGACCATGAGTGAGCGCCAGCCCGTGGGCTTGTACTCCTCGAACTGCTCCTCCTCTTCCTCTTCCTTCTCATCGTCCGAGTCGATAAAGGAGGCGCCGAGTGACTGTGCCTGCTCCTTGGTCTCTGGCCGGATGTCGTAGGCGAACACTTCACCCCCGAGCCTGTTCATGATGGCTATGGCCTGCAACCCCGCTACGGCGACCCCTAGTACGAGGACGTTCGCCGCCTTCGTGGTTCCCGCTGCGGTCGAGAGCATGGGCACGTACTTGCCTAGAGTGTCCGCCCCTATGAGGGCGCACTTGTAGCCAGCGATGGAACCCATCGCGGAGAGGGCGTCCATGCTCTGCGCGGCGCTCGTGCGTGGTATCGCCTCGTTGGAGAACACGGTGACACCAGCCTCGGCCAGTCGCTCTACCAACCCAGGGTACTGGGGACCGTTGAGAAAGCAGATCAGGACTTGCCCCTCGCGCATGTGGCCGATCTCGTCTTCGGTAGGATCGGCCACCTTGACGATGATGTCGGCCTCGCCGTAGACGCCGTCGGAGCCGTCTACGATCCTTGCACCTGCCTCCTCGTAGTTCGCGTCCAGGTTGTAGTCGCGGCCGGCGCCCGATTCGACGATGACCTCGAAACCATCCTTGACGAGCCTGCCTACGGTCTCGGGCACGAGCCCGACCCTGCGCTCGCCCTCGGTCACCTCTCGTGGTATCCCCACTTTCACGCGCCAGATTATAACGTCGGATTCGGATCTGCGCTCCCGAGGGCCAACCGTTACCAACAACATCCCGTTTTGTAATCGAAATGTCACCTATGAGG
>JACCSM010000636.1 GCA_013698525.1 Rubrobacteraceae bacterium | reverse complement strand
GAGAACGAGACCGAGTCGCCGATCTCAAGCGGTATGGCTCCGCTTCCTGCCTCACTGCCCTTCCGCACGTACGACTCCTTCCGCCTTCAGCTCCTCTATCTTCTCAGGCCCGTAGCCAAGCTCAGCCAGGATCTCCCCGGTGTGCTCCCCGAGCCCGGGAGGCACGCTGCGTAAGGGCGGCGCCTCCCCGTCGTAGCGCACCGGGTGGGAGAGCACCCGCACCGTCCCTGCCTCAGGGTGCTCGAAGGAGGTTATGGCCCCGTTGTGGACGACCTGCGGGTCCTTCTCAACGTCCTCGTAAGAGTTCACCGGCGCGTACCAGATCCCGACCTCGTCGAACACCCCGTACCAGTGCTCCGTGGGTCTCGTCCTGACGTGTCCCGCTATGTGGGCGTTCACCTCTTCCCTCTTGCGAAACTGGTCCTCCCCGGTCCACTCGTGGAAGGTGTCGTCCCCGAACGCCTCGGCCATTTTCTCCGGCGGCGTCAGCGAGATGCAAATGTAACCGTCCGCCGTCTCGAAGATGCCGTATGGCGCCTGGTGAAAGCGCGAGGAAACGCCCGTCTCGCTGCGCTCGTAGAGGTGCCCGTTGAGGTGGTAGATGAACGGCTCGATCTGCAGGTCCAGCGCCGAGTTGAGCAGGTTGCTGTCGACCCGTTTCCCCTTACCCGTGTCCCTGCGCTCGTAGAGGGCGGCAAGGACGCCCAAAGCTCCGAGCACAGCCGCGTGCTGGTCCACGATGGCGGAGCCGACCAGGGTCGGCGGGTCGCTCTTGCGACCGTTGATCGTCGCCAGGCCGCTCATGGCCTGGCTCAGGAGGTCCTGGCCGGCCCGGTCCATGTAAGGGCCATCCGTGCCGTACCCCGAGAGCGAGCAGTACACGAGGTCGGGCTTCTCCTCGGAGACCTTCTCGTAGCCGAAGCCCAGGCGCTCCATCGCGCCAGGCCTGTAGTTCTCGACGATGACGTCGGAATCGCAGATCAGGCGCCAAACGATCTCCTTGCCCCCCTCGGAGCGCAGGTCCACGCCCAGGCTGCGCTGGTTGCGCCCGCTGAGGAGGAAGAAGACGCTGACCCCGTTCAGGTAAGCCTCCGCACCCGACCAGTGGCGCTCCCAAGCCCCTTTTGTTGGCTCTATCTTGACCACGTCCGCCCCGAGATCGGCCAGAATCTGGACGGCGGAGGGGCCTTGCAGGAAGTGCGTGAAGCTCAGAACCTTTATCCCGTTCAACATCGTCTATCCGGTCCTTTCCGTGGGTGGCCGGCGAGCACATCCCCTATACCTTACCCTCGTAGCCGGTATCGGGAGCACCCTCGAAACGCGGCTCGCGTTTCTCTAAGAAAGCCCTGATCCCCTCGGCGCAGTCCTCCGTCCTGAAGAGGTGGTCGCTCAGCTCGAGCGTCAGCCTGACGGAGTCTCCCCGGCCCGACCGCAGAGACTCCCTCACACCGCGTTTGATCGCCGCCACGGCCTCTTTCGGCTGGCGAGAGATGCTTCTGGCGACGTCGAGGGCGCGGGGTAGTGCCTCCTCATCAGCGACAACCTCGTTGACCAGTCCCAAACGCTCGGCCTCGCGGGCGTCGATCGCTTCTATCAGCCGTTCGGTCATCTCCAGCGTGACCAGGTTGAGCGGCGGGTTGTTCAGGGTCAGCTTCGCGACGCCTTCGCCGGGCCGCTCCACGAGCACGGGTCCGTCAGCCACCACCTAGTACACCCCCATCAGCCCAGGAATCCACAACGAGAGGGCGGGGAAGAAGATGAGCAACGAGATGACCACGAAGAACACCACGTAGATCGGCAACGATTTGACCAGCCCCTGGAGGAGGGGACCTCCGCGAAGGTGGTGGCCCCGTAGGGGGTGCAGCTCGACGAGATCGAAGCCTGCGCGGTCCGCCAGCCGGGTTGTGATAGGCGGCATGACTATCCGGTTGGGTATCTCCACCCCTCCGACCACTACAGAAGAGAAGAGACCGCCCACGGCCTTTTACCGCTCTAGCCGTGTCTTCCAACGGCGACGTCAGGCTGCTCCTTGCACACACCGGGCAGCCCGGCTTCGGC
>JACCSM010000634.1 GCA_013698525.1 Rubrobacteraceae bacterium | reverse complement strand
GCATCGCACGCTCCACGCAGGAGGCCGGCGGTTATCTCTCGGAGGAGGATCTCGCAGCCCACGAATCGACCTTTGTGGAGCCGATCTCCACGGAGTACAGAGGCGTCAGGGTCTACGAGGTTCCGCCCCCTGGCCAGGGCGTCGCGGCCCTGGAAATGCTCAACATCCTCGAAGGCTTCGAGCTCGTCTCTATGGGACCCTCGAGCGCAGACCGCATCCACCTCGAGGTCGAGGCGAAGAAGCTCGCCTTCGAGGATCTGCACGAGGGAATCGGAGACCCCGGCTTCTCCGAAATACCGATGGCGGAGCTGCTCTCCAAGGACTACGCAGCAAGGCTGCGCGGGTCGATCTCCCGCGACGCCAAAGCGGTGGTCTCTCCTTCCGACCCAGGGGGCGATACTACCTACCTCTGTGCCGTCGACGCGGAGGGTAACGGTTGTTCGTTCATAAACAGCCTCTATAGAGGCTTCGGCAGCGGTATAGTCGCCGAAGGCACCGGCGTCTGTCTCCACAACCGCGGCAACTCGTTCCGCCTGGAAGCGGGCCACCCGAACGCCATCGCTCCAGGGAAGCACCCGATGCACACCATCATCCCCGGCCTCGCTACCAGCGACGGAGCCCTGTGGGCTGTCTTCGGAGTAATGGGCGCGGCGATGCAGCCCCAGGGCCACGCGCAGTTACTGATAAACCTCCTCGATTACGGTATGGACCCTCAGGAGGCTGTCGAGCACCCCCGCCACCGCCACGAGAACGGCGTCCTCCTCATCGAGGGCCGCATCCCCGAGGACGAGATAGCGCGCCTGCGCGGTCGAGGTCATCGCATCGATGTAAGAGAGGACTTCATGATCCCCGCAGGAGGCGCCCAGCTCATCCGCATCCTGGACAACGGCGTCAGGGCGTGCGGCAGCGACCCGCGCAAAGACGGCTGCGCGCTCGCACAGTAGGGGGAGTGGTGGCGCAAGGACAGAGTCCGGCCCGCAGGGTCGCGATCGCAGGTGTTGTCGGGGCCCTCTACGTGGTCTTGAGTCTCGCCGTCGCGCCCATCGCTTTCGGGCCGGTACAGTTCAGGCTCGGGGAGGCACTCAAGCCGCTCGTGATCAAGTACCCTGTGACCATCCCCGCATTCGGGATAGGGACGGTGATCGTCAACCTCTTCAGCCCCTTCGCAGGGGTCCTCGAGCTGGTCTTCATGCCGCTCGTGGACGTCACGGGCGGCATGCTCTGCTATCTCGTGGCGAGGAGGGTAGGCGGGGCATTCGGGACCTACCTCGCCTCGCTAGTCTACGCCCTCTACACCGCAGCCGGCGTCGCGGTGGTGCTCACCGTCGCCACCGGGTTGCCTTACCTGGCCGCCTTCGCCTCGGTCGCCGTCTCGGAGACGATACTGCTCCTCCTCGGAAACGCCTTGCTGGTACGCCGGATCTGAGAATCAGCCCGTCAGGCCTCCCTGTCCTTAACAAAACTTAATACAACTTTAAACCTATCTTCAGGATAACCGCTGGAATCAACATCCAGGCGGGTTAGTATGTTATGCAATGTTTCCGGACCGCTTCGCTCCGGATGTTCGACCGGAGCGTGGTCCGCATCATTTCTGCTGCGGCGTTCTGTCGCCCCCCGTATGGTTCGAAGCAACGCGTTGTTATTGAAGGAAAAGCAAGGAGAGGTTGATCGTTATGCGAAGGTCGTCGGGCTCAACGGTAGACGTGGGCGTATCTGGTGTCTGTGCAGGCATCTCGGTAGTATTCGTATTCTGGTCTATGGTGATGGGGATACCCTCCCGGTGAGCGCCAGGATGAAGGACCCCGCCGACCTCTGCCTACACGAGCTCTTCGAGGAGCAGGTGCGACGTACCCCCGAGAACCTCGCGCTCGAAGACGCCAGCATCTCCCTGACCTACCGCGAGCTGGACAGGCTTGCTGACAGGCTCGCGGCGTATCTCAGGAGCAAGGGAATCGGCCAGGACGAACCTGTCGGTGTATACATGGAGCGGCGGGCCGAGTATGTGGTCGCCTGTCTCGCCGCCATGAAGGCCGGCGGCGCCTACCTGATACTCGAGCTCGCCTACCCGCCGCCCCTGCTCGCCGATGTGGTGGCGGACGCGAGCCCGCGCGTCGTCCTCACGCAGGAGCGGTACGCGGATCGCCTGCCAGAAGGGACGGAGACGTTCTTCCTCGATGAGGGCTGGGAGGAGAGACTGGAGGACATTCCGGCGGTAGATGACAGACCCGAGGTCGGCCAGGACGACCTGGCTTTCATCTCGTACTCGTCTGGGACGACGGGGATACCGAAGGGGATAGCCAATCCGCACAGGGCGCCGGTCCGGTCTTACCTGTGGCGCT
>JACCSM010000575.1 GCA_013698525.1 Rubrobacteraceae bacterium | reverse complement strand
CTAACAGGCTTCTCTGGGGGGCCTGGTCGCCCCAGCCCTAATGGTCTAGTATCCCCTTACCTTGGGGTAGCGGACGCGTACTTAGGTAGCTAGGACTAGCTTAGAGAGTTGGGACGAAGAGGGGAGTGCTTTAGGTGGACGTGAAGGCAGTTGCGATCCTGGCTTCGCTATTCGCCGCAGCGGCTGTGACGGCTGCAGGCCTCTTGCAACCGCCGATGTACGAGGCATACACCGAAGTGTTGGTGGAAAGGCAGCTAGGGACTCAGCAGGATAACCTGGCGGTGAGCGACGAGGAGCGCCAAGCGGAGGGACTCCCCCGGATTAAGATCGACATCCCGGAGGACCCTGAGCGGCCCGGGCAGCTTATGCCGACGCTGGCACACGCTACCTCTAGCCGCTCCGTAGCCGAAGAGGCCACCCAACGCTTAGGGCTAGAGATGGCTTCAGGGGAACTCCTGAATGACTTGACAATCGAACAGGTCGGTAGCACGAATTTCATACGCCTCACCTACGAACACACCAACCCGGTGGTAGCCACAGAGATCGCCAACACCATGGCCAATGTGTCCTCCGAGCGCATCTCCGACACTAGCAATTTAACGGCTACCGTACACGAGAAGGCGAGAGTACCCGACTACCCGGCTCCGGTAAGCCCCAACCCCTTGAGGAACGGGCTTATTACACTAGTGGCGTCTCTGGCGCTCTCGGCGGTCCTTATAGCGGGGCACTCCTGGGCAGGCTCCGCCACCTTCGGCATTCGCCCGAGGCGTTAGGGAAGCCGCACACAACCTAGAGTCACGTCAGCGAAGCTACGCAAGCTTCGAGGGCGGCTTTAACATCGACATTCGTCAACATCCGCGGGCCCGAAGAATGCGCCCCTTATTCCCGCCTTCTCAGAGCCACGAGGTTGCCTCTCTAAGGGCTTGCGTGTGGCCTCCGAGGGGTTAGGATAGAGCCGTGGTAGAGGAACGTAGCAGCGAAGCTACCGAGATGGTGCCCCATACCGTTGCCCAGGCCGCCGACATGTTGGGGATCACCACCGGGGCTGTACGCAACCGCCTATCGCGCGGAACTTTGCGCAGCACTAAGGAAAGTGGGACGGTCTACGTCTTGCTGCCTGCCGACATGTCTCGGGATGCCATGCGGGACACCACCGACACACCGGGCGGTATGCCGCCTTCTGATAGTGACGTACTCACATCCGAGCTGCGCGACAGGCTACGATATGTCGAAGGCCAACTGGAAGCCGAGCGCCAGGCCCACGCCGAAGCCAGGCGCTTGCTCATGGCCGCCCTGGAGCGGATCCCGCCGCAACTGGAAGCGCGAGAATCGCCTGTGGCGGCCGAGGACGCCTCAGAGGGTGCAGAGCCCCGGCCTGCCCCGGGGGAGACTCAGGAGGACGTACAGAGGCCCTGGTGGCGTAGGATGTTCGGAGGGTAGGTGGACGAGAAGAGCTTGCGGTTATTGAAGGCAATGAGGGAGCAGCTAGGAGAAACCTCAGCAAGTCGTACCGTGGATGTGTTGGCGGCGGCGAACAGTCTTGGCATGTACCCCGAAACCCTCGATCGCAGCCTGCTCTATCTGGTCCGGGCCGGATACCTAGAGGAGTCCGCAGACCCCGCCATGACCACGCAGGGGATGTACCTGATTACCTTCCAGGGTATAGCTGCGATAGACAACGCTTAGCCCCAGTCCGCTAGCGAAGCTGGAGAGGCTCAGGAGGGCGTACAGCGCCCATGGTGGCGGAGAGTGTTCGGAGGATAGGAGGAGCATGCTCGAGAATGATCAGACTACACAGGACGCGAAGAGGCTACTAGCGGCGATGAGCACCAACCATTCGGAAGCTAGGATGGTCAGCCCGTATGGGCTGGACAGACCGTTCTCCCCGAGCTGGGCTGACGCGGAGCAGGCGGGACTCGATCGGGTCCGCCGCGACGCCGCGATGTGGTGGCTAATCGACAACAATCTGCTGGAGCGCGAGGAGGAGGCTGAGAACCTGCGGGACAAAGGGAAGGGACTTCCGGATTACGATTACGTTTACGGCTCGGTGTTCAGAATCACTGGTCGTGGGCGGGAGCTGCTGGAGGAGCTCTGGGAGGAACGAAGGCAGCAATAAGTGCAGCCGTCTGAGGCTGCACAGAGACCCTGGTGGAGGCGGGTGTTCGGAGGCTAGTGGTAGAGTGCTGTGGAGTGCTGTGGAACATAGGCCCGGGGAGGAGTGATGTTCGACACTACCGAGTTGTTAAACGATTGGATCGGAGAGGAAGTCATAGCGTACGTGCTAAGGCCGGGAGGCCCGCCCACGTCGACGGCGCCGGAGGGCGCGATCGGGGGGCCCTAGCCTATTCACTAGGGGTCGGCACAAACGGCGGCATACTCAGGGGCTTTGATGAGCGCGGGATAGTCGTGGTCTCTGGCAACCGGTTCGCAAACACCGAGGAGTTTCACTTCATTCCGTGGTCTGCGATCTTGGACCACAAGCTCGCACGGTAGGCTCCGGCGCCCCGCGGTGAAATTCTCCGGAAGTTCGAACGCAACAACCTGTACCCGCTTGTCACGAATCCACGCCACGAATGTTCTCAAGCGCTGGCGTTTTCGCACCAGAAACCCCGCGTAGCCCCACCCCGATAGGCTAAGTTTCTCACTTCGAAGTGAGATTGCTACCGTGAACTTCCGAGAATTCTACTTCCACGCACTCGGGTGAATAAAGCAATAGGAAGGGCGGTTGTCCATAGTCGCAATTTTCCCTTCATCTGCCTTTGGGGCACTGGCGTTATCTAGATATTCTCGGTCGGCCTCTGGCGCAGGTAGGCGATGAACGCCTGAACACTGCTCAACCCGAACAAGACGACCAAGATTATCGCCGGGTCTTCCACACTGCGTTCAGGATCGAGGGTAGAGACGTGTGCGAGGGCGTACACGGCTAGACCGAGACAGAGCACCGCTAATCCCAGGAAACCCCGTTCTCTAGTGCGAAAACGCTGGCCCGAGATCCTGTTCTGCGCGACCAACAGCGGGTTCTCGACACGGCGGCCGAGCAAGCTATCCGCGCCGGCAATGGCACCGATGCCACCGACGAACAGCGCTACTTGGATAAGGAAGTAAAATGCGCTGGGATCGGGCGGGTTGTGTCCGTAAACTTCTGTAATTTGGTGGGCCGCTAGAAAATAGGGCCATCGTCCTCCAAGATGGTTGGTGTCTAAAGTCAACCAATCGAAAGGGAGAGACGATGACCAAAGATCATCGTAGAGTGGACTACCAGATGACGCAAGAGGTCTTGCTGGACGATCCTGACTTCTTGCGTGAGATCGTCGAGCGGGTGGTGCAGCAGATCCTGGAGGCCGAGATGACCGAGCACATAGGAGCAGCACCCTACGAGCGCGCCCAGGGACGCAAAGGGCAACGCAACGGCCGCAAGCCGAGGACTCTTCGCACCAGGGTAGGCACGCTGAATCTGCTGGTGCCTCAGGATAGGGAAGGGACATTCTCAACCCGCCTCTTCTCCCGCTACCAGAGAAACGAGAAGGCCCTTGTTCTGGCTTTGATGGAGATGTACGTGGAGGGGGTCTCCACCAGGAAGGTCAAAGAGATAACTGAGGAGTTGTGCGGAATCTCGTTCTCCAAGAGTCTTGTGTCCTCTCTGGCCGGCTCCCTCGACACAGAGCTTGGGGCGTGGAGGAACCGCAGGCTGGAGGCTGAAGCTTACCCCTACGTGTTCGTGGATGCTCGCTACGAGAAGGTTAGGATGGACCACAGGATCGTAAGCCAGGGTGTCTTGATCGTCTCGGCGGTGAGGGACGACGGCTTTAGGGAGATCCTAGGGGTGGAGGTCGCAGACACCGAGAGCGAGGCTACCTACCAGGAGCTGTTTCGGTCGTTGAAGCGCCGAGGGCTCAAGGGAGTGGAGCTGGTGGTCTCAGACGAGCACGAGGGCCTCAAAGCGGCCGCCTTTCGCCACTTCCAGGGTGCTTCTCACCAGAGGTGCCAGGTCCACTACATGAGGAACCTCCTCGGGATGGTAGGTGCCTCAAAGCGCAAGGAGCTCGGGGCAGACCTGCGCGCGATCTTCGTCGCGCCGAACAGGGAGCAGGCCCTCAGGATCGCATCGAGCGTGGCCGATCGGTGGCGAGGCAAGGGCAACGAGAAGGTGGCCTGCCACATAGAAGAGCACATCGAGGAATGCCTCACTTGCCTGGCCTTCCCCGAGAGCCATAGAAGGCGCATCCGCACCACAAACGGCCTTGAGCGACTCAACCAAGAGATAAAGCGTCGCACAAGGGTGGTTAGGATCTTCCCGAACCGGGAGTCTTGTCTTAGGCTGGTGACGGCACTGGCGGTTGAGCAATCGGAGGAGTGGCTGACAGGCAGACGCTACCTGGACATGGAGGAGCTGCGCGAGAATCGGCACTTCGAAGAGCGGGAGACGAATGGGGTGATGCTCATGGAGAGCTGAGGAGAGTCGCTGTCTTGGAGGAAATTACAGAAGATTCAGGACTTGACCTACGACTACCTCCGCAACGAAGGCGAAGAAGCCGCGAAAGACGCGGTAGAAACCCTAAAGAATGACGGCCTGGAAGTGCGAACGGATATGGACGAGCCGTTCTGGAAAAACATAGGCGGATACAAAG
>JACCSM010000561.1 GCA_013698525.1 Rubrobacteraceae bacterium | reverse complement strand
CCTCACCATCATCGCCGGATCGCACCCTGCGGCCAAGCTCTACCTCCTCTTCGTGGCTGAGCAGAGCGCCGCTGCCTCCTGTGCGTGCCATGTGGGCAGCAAGGAGTACAGGAGATTGCGTCTCCTTTCTCGGATAAGTCGCCAACGCTCCTCCTTGTGGAGTGTGATCCCTCTGCCAAGTAGTGTGGACTTCGAAGATGTGAAGAGTCTTTGGGGTCCATGAGTGTTTTCACAGGAAGGGTCGTTTCAGAGGGCAGAGCCGCCGCAGAGCGGCGATAATACACTCGTGATGCGCATACTGGTAGTAGAGGACGAAGAGAAGCTGGCGCGGCTGATCTCACGGGTTCTTGGCGAAGAGGGCTACGCCGTCGAGACGGAGGCCAACGGCCGGCAGGCGCTCATGCGGGCGTTGGCGGACGAATACGACCTCCTGATCGTGGACTGGATGCTCCCAGAGCTGAGCGGCGTCCAGTTGGTGAAGAGGCTCAGGGCCGCGGAGGTCGGGACGCCAGCGATCATGCTGACCGCCCGCGACCAGATCGAAGACCGCGTAGAAGGCCTCGACGCCGGCGCCGACGACTACCTCCCCAAGCCTTTCGCCTTCCCCGAACTGCTCGCCCGCGTTCGGGCCCTTACCCGCCGCCCGTGGAGTGAAGAGAAGGACGGCGCGATCCTCGGGGCCGGCGACGTTACGCTCGACCCTGTGCGCCACGTGGTTCGCCACGGGGGAGAGACCGTGGACCTGACGGTCAAGGAGTTCGCGCTACTCGCCACCCTGCTCCAGCGTCCCGGGCAGGTCTTCACCCGCCCGGTCCTGCTCGATACGGTGTGGGGCGCCTCGCCCGAAGTCTACGCCAACGTCGTTGACCTCTACGTCTCCTACCTGCGCAAGAAACTTGACGGCGACGGCGGCGCCTCCCACATCCGAACCGTCCGCGGCGTAGGTTACACGTTCGAGCCGCAACCCGGAGCACGATGATGTTCGGCCACATCCGGCGACGCCTGACGATGGGCTACGTGAGCATTCTGGCCCTCATCCTGTTGGTCTTCGGCGTCGTTGTGGTGTTCAGCTTCTACCTGCGGGCTAGTGAACAACAGGATGACCTGCTCCTGCAGAAGGCTGAAGAAAAAGCCAACAGCGTATTGAGCGGCAAAGAAGAGTACGGTGTCGTGAAGGCGACCACTGATTACGACGTGGCCGTGATCGTACTTCTGCCCGATGGTTCGACTTACGGGGATCTTGACGAGACATCCTTCACTCTAGGCCTCCCCTACACCTACATGGCCCAGAGCGCCGGGCAGGAGAGGCAAACGATCAAAGAGACCGTTCCTGGGCCTGGTGGCGCCGTGCGGGTGATGAGCATTCCCGTAAAAAAGTACGGAGAGTTCGGAAGCGTGGTCGCGGTCGTCCAGGCCGCCCAGTCACGTCAAGCGGTGTCGGAAACGGTCGAACGACTGATCTTCGTGCTGGTTCTCACAGGCATGGGAGCACTGGTACTGGCGGCAGCCGGCGGGCTGTTCATGTCGCGGCGGGCGATGCGTCCGGTCCAGGAAGCGTTCAGCAGGCAGAGGACGTTTATAGCCGACGCCTCCCATGAGTTGAAGACGCCACTGACCCTGATCCGGGCCGACGCCGAGGTCCTCTCCCGCGGCATCGACGACCCTAACAAGACCTCTGACAACCGCGAGCTCGTCGACGACCTGCTCGGCGAGACCGACAGGATGAGCGCCGTGCTCTCCGACCTACTTCTACTGGCGCGTCTGGACGCGGATAAGGTCTCCGTCTCCCGCGAACCCTTCGACTTAGCCCTCGTCCTCTCCGAGACCTTGGAGCGATTCGCCGCCCGCGCCAGCGCCGAAGGCAAGAACCTCGAGGTTCATCACTCGGGCAAACTTCTTTCGCGCGGCGACACAGACCGCACGGACCAGATCCTCGCCGCCCTCCTCGATAACGCCCTCCGCTTCACACCTGCCGGCGGGACCATAATGGTGGAGGGCCGTATCACGGGCAAATGGGTCGAGGCGACCGTTACGGATACGGGGCCAGGGATAGCTCCCGAGAGCCTGAAGCGCATCTTCGAGCGTTTCTACAGGGACGACACGCACAGCGCCGCCAGGAGCAGGGGACCTTCTGGCGGTGGTACAGGTCTCGGTCTCGCCATCGCCAGCGACCTCGCCCGCGCCCAGGGCGGCCAACTCAGCGCCGAAAACACCGCAGGAGGCGGGGCAAGGTTCACGCTGAGCCTGCCTCCCGGTCCCTGAACCTCACCCACGCCAGGTCGCCCGCAGCACCCTGATCCAGTTCCCATGACCAAGCTTCTCTAGCGCCGTATCGTCGTAGCCGCCGGCCTGGAGCGCGGCGAAAAGTTCGGGCAGCCCTGATACGTCCCCGATCGCCTTCGGGACTTTCGCCCCGTCGAAGTCCGAACCGAAACCCACCCTGTCGATACCGACGCGCTCGACGAGGTAGTCCACATGCCGCACGACCGTCTCCAGCGGGGTATTTTCTGACTCGCCGCCGTCCTCGCGCAGGAAGGCGACGGCGAAGTTCACGCCGACCATCCCGTCCGAGTCCCTGATGGCGTCGAGTTGCCTGTCAGTCAGATTGCGCGCCGCGGGGCAGATGGCGTGGGCGTTCGAGTGGGTCGCCACGAGCGGTGCTTCGGAGAGTCCGGCTACGTCCCAGAATCCTCGTTCGTTCAAATGAGAGAGATCGACCAGAACCCTGAGCCGGTTGCACTCCCTGACGAGTTCCTTCCCTGCGCCGGTCAGGCCCGGCCCTGTGTCAGGAGAGGAAGGAAACCTGAAAGGGACGCCGTGGGCATAGGCGTTGGGCCTGCTCCACACGAGCCCCAGCGAGCGGAGACCTACCTCGTAAAGTTCTTCGAGCGCGCCCGGGTCAGGTCCGAGGTTCTCGGCGCCCTCGAAGTGCAGGATGGCTGCCAGCTCGCCGCTCTCCAGGCAGTTCTTGATCTCTTGTGCGCTGCGCACCACCCTGAGCCCGCCTTCCGATTCGAGCCGGAACAGGCTCGCCGCCAGCTCGTCTGCAAACCTTCTGGCGTAGTTCGGGTCGAGCGGCGGTGCGTCCGAGACCTCGTATCCGCCGTCCCTAACGGTCAGCGCCGACTCCTCGGTCCAGTCGTCGTCTTCGGGGTTGGGTACGTAGCAGGCGAAGAAACCTCCGGCGAATCTGCCCTCGCGGGCCCGCGGCAGATCTATGTGTCCGAGGTCGCTGCGCTCGAAGAAAGAGCGCCCTTCGCCACGATCAGGGAGGTGGAGGTTGAGCAACGTGTCGTTGTGGCCGTCGAAGATGAGTGTTCCGTCCACCCAGTAGATGATACAGACTGGTGGACGGTCTTTCTGGCGGCTAAAGTGCTCGCCCGGGCTCTCGTGCTCCACCGTAAGACAACAGGCCATATCCTATCGCTACCCAGATGGGCAACTGCGCGTACGGCAGGTTACTTCCAAGCACCGGCCCAAAGAACCAGAGCGAACCCCCAAGTACGAGTGCCAAGCCGACCCAGCGCGGCAGCACGCCAGCCCGCAGCGTGGCTATGCCCAACAGCGCGAGACCCACCATCCCAAGGAAGTCCCCCGTGAGGTAGAGCACGCCAAAACCGACAATGAGGTCCGTGATAACTTGAGCGCCCAGCACGAGGCCGATCACGACGATGAGAGCAGTCTTGACAATCATTAGCGCGCTGCCGATAAAGGCCGCATAGAAACTCACCCGTGCCAACCTACCGTAGCTTCGGGAACCCTGCCTCGTGTGCAGGCGCAAAAGCGCCACGAACGTGATCAACAACGCGACATGACTTGCCCCGAAGGTGATCTCCACCAGGTAATATGCGAGCGAATGTAGGTCTGGCTGGTTGTTGTCGACCATGGAGGGTATCCCTTGCGCGGCGTTGAACACGCCAGCGAGGATCGCCGCGATTCCTCCCGCCCGGATCAAGTCCGGCGAAGTCGTTCGCAAAGTCACTGCGTCTCCCTTCCGTCGAGTGCCTCATTGCTCAGACTTTACGAGCCACAGCGTCCCGACGTCATGAGGATATGCCCCTAACTTTGCCCCTATCTTCGTTAACGATTGTGCAGCAGCGTATAGGGGCACGCCCTCAGTCGATGGCTTGCCGCGGATGAGGGTGTGAAAGTCCGCCGGGTCTAGAGAATCTTGCGGGAGGTGGTACGAGGATAACGGTTGCGAGGTATTCTTGCGCTTCGCGGAGTAATACGTAATCCGGCAGATGGCTTATGGTTGGAGGCGCGGAGCGCTGCCGCAGTGGATTCCCGCTTTCGCGGGAATGACGCTCATGTAGGAGCAAGGGGGTAGGAGTTGCGCTCGCCCAGGTTCTACACCGCGGAAGTGACCCCGCGGATTGCATATAAGACCATCTCCTCTTCGATCAACCCGCGAACGTTATCAGATTCGAGTGAAAAATCGGTGGATATTGGTCCGTCAATTAGCGCAGGAAGAAAGGATCAGCGAGCAGGTTCGAGAGCGTGTCGCTCTGGCCGTCAAGGATGGGGGAGTGGAGATCCGGTTAGGGAAGGGAACGCCAGATGGGCCGCAGGTCCAGGACGAAGCCTTGCAGGACGGGATCGCCGGAGACCTTCCGTGGGTTCTCCAGGATCTGTATGTCCTCTTCGGGCTGGTAAACGTGGACCTTTTTCTCTCCGGGGTCCAGGAGCCAGCCTAGGCGCGCTCCATTCTCCAGATACTCGCGCATCTTGGCTTCGAGCGGGGTTAGCGGATCCGAAGGGGAGCGCAACTCGATCACGAAGTCCGGGCACAAGGGTAAGAACCGCTGCTCGGCGGTGAGTTCCGCCAGCCGTTCACGCCGCAGCCAGGAAGCATCCGGCGAACGCATCGCGCCGTTGGGCAAGATGAAACCACCGCCTGAGTCGAACGCCACGCCCGTGCCGTCGCGTTCCACCCATGCGCCTAGCTGGACTACCAGGTTGAAGTTCCTGCTACTAGTCTCTCCCCCCGTCGGAACCATGATTTCCAGGTCCCCCTCCGCGCTACGCTCGATGCGCCAGCCCCGGTTGATGCGACAGAACTCGAAAAACTGTTGCTCGTCCATGTCGAGCGCCGGGCGCGTGTGCAGCACCACCGCCGGACGTTCCACGCGAACCTTCGTCTCCGTCATACCGGCCTCCAGGAAGAACTCACACCACCAGTATACCTGTGCCCGGGGAAATCCAGAACTAGAGAAATGGGGTCGCTTTGTGCGACCCCGCCATAAGACCTGATGCCCGAAACCTGTAGCCCGAAGCCTTTCTAATACTTCGGCACGCTCGAGTCTATCTCCTCGCTCCAGGCGGTAATGCCGCCCTTGACGTTGTAGACGTTCTCGAAGCCCGCGCCTTGCAGGAGCTTGACGGCCTTCGCGCTGCGGCCACCGGTCTTGCAGTGAACGACGAAGTACTCGTCCTGATCCAGCTCGATCAGGCGCTGCGGAAGCTCGCCAAGGGGTATTAGCTTCACGCCGATGTTGGCGACCTCGTACTCGTGCGGCTCGCGCACGTCGAGCACGTTGATGTCCTCGCCCTTATCGAGTCTGGTCTTGAGCTCTCCGACCGTGATCTCGGGCACGCCGTTCTCATGCTCGGCTGCGTTCGCCTGGGGAATACCGCAGAACTCCTGGTAGTCGATGAGCTCGGTGACGGTCGGGTTCTCGCCGCAGACAGGGCAGTCAGGGTCCTTGCGGAGTTTCATCTCGCGAAAGCGCATGTTCAGCGCGTCGTAGAGGAGGAGCCGTCCGACGAGCGGCTCGCCGATCCCGAGTATGAGCTTGACCGTCTCGGTAGCCTGGATGGTGCCGATGGCGCCTGGCAGGATGCCGAGCACTCCACCCTCGGCGCAGCTAGGGACGAGGCCGGGAGGGGGCGGCTCGGGGTAGAGGCAGCGGTAGCACGGGCCTTCCTCGGCGTAGAAGACGCTCGCCTGGCCATCGAAGCGGAAGATCGAACCGTACACGTTTGGCTTGTTCAGTAGTACGCACGCGTCGTTCACCAGGTAACGGGTCGGGAAGTTGTCCGTGCCGTCGACGATCACGTCGTAGTCCTCGAAGATCTCCAGGGCGTTCTCGCTGGTGAGCGCCACTTCGTGAACCCTGACCTTGACGTTGGGGTTTATGTCCTTGATCCTGTCGTAGGCGCTCTGGACCTTGGGACGCCCGACATCCGAGGTGCCGTGGATGATCTGGCGTTGCAAGTTGGACTCGTCGACCACATCGAAGTCAACGATCCCGATGGTCCCAACCCCGGCCGCGGCCAGGTAGAGGGCGAGTGGGCTCCCCAGTCCGCCCGTGCCTACCGTGAGTACCTTAGCGGCCTTGAGCTGTTTCTGCCCTTCGAGGGCGACCTCGGGCATGATCAGGTGCCTGCTGTAGCGTGCGATCTCCTCGTTGCTCAACTCGATCGCTCCGTTGGGCGACTCTACTAGAGGCTGTCTTGTCTGCATCTCTGAAAAACCTCTTCTTCGAAAAAGTGGAAAAAACGACCCGCTGAAAACTACTTACATCGTCCTCCGGCGATGGAGGGGATTATGGAGATCTCATCGCCATCCGCTACCTCGGTGTCCTGTCCTTCGAGGTATCGGATGTCCTCGTCGCCTTTGTAGACGTTGACGAACGAGCGCAGCTTGCCGTCACCCGTATACAGGTGCTGCCTGAGGTCGGGGTGCTCTGAGGCGAGGTTCCCGAGGGCCTCGCCCGCCGTGGCGCCGCCGACGTCGACCTCGGGGTTACCGCCGGTGTACTGTCTGAGAGGGCTTGGGATCTTGACCTTGGGCATATCTTAGTCTCCTTATCCTACGATTGGCTCTTCGTCGTAACCCGAGCGGTCGTCTCTGAGGGTCCACGAGCGCATGTCTTCTACGTTCTCTGCGCCCAGCGAGGCTATCACGTAGGAGTAGCCAGGCCAGGCGTGCTCGCGGTCGTACTCGGAAGGCTCAGCCGGATGGTCGGGGTGTGAATGGTAGAAGCCGAGCAGCCCCATGTCTTTCTCTTCGGCCTGCTCCTCGAACTTCTTTACCTCGAGCGGCTCTATGAGAAAGCGGCGGATGCGCTCCTCCTCGTGCGTGTTCTCGGCCCGCCACACGTCTACGACGACCTTGATGCCGCCGTTATCTATCCCGACCAGCGCGCCGGCACACTCCTCGGGGTACGCATCTCTTGCATGGTCGTGGATCCGGCCCAAATCCCCGGCGCCTATCTTGAGCGGCAACCTACTGCTCCCAGAAGCTCTCTGAGAGGTACTTGTCGGCCCCGTCGCACAGGATGGTGACGATCGTTCCCGACTCTATTTCCCTGGCAACCTCGAGAGCCGTCGCGACCGCAGCGCCGGCCGAGATGCCGATGAGGATTCCATCCTCGCGCGCGACCCGCTTGACCATCTCATAGGCGTCCTCGGTCCTCGCCGCCCGATTCTGGTCGGCGATGGTCGGGTCGTAGATGGAGGGCACGATGGCGCTCTCCATGTGCTTCATGCCTTCGAGGCCGTGGAAGGCCGAGTCGGGTTCGAAGGAGATGGCCTCTATCCCAGGGTCGTACTCCTTGAGGCGCGTCGCCGTACCGACGAAGGTGCCGCTCGTGCCGAGTCCGGTGACGAAGTGCGTGACCTCGCCGTTCGTCTGCTCCCAGATCTCGGGCGCCGTCGACTCGTAGTGCGAGCGCGGGTTGGCCGGGTTGGAGTACTGGTCAGGGTAGAAGTAGATCTCGGGGTCCTCGGCGTAGAGCCTCCGCGCCTCACGGATGGCCCCGTCCGAGCCATCGCCGGGGTCGGTCAGGACGAAGTCAACGCCGTAGGCGCTCAGGATCTTCTTTCGCTCCTCGCTGGCGTTCTTAGGCATACACAGCTTCACCCTGTAGCCGAGTGCCGCCCCGATCCAGGCGTACGCTATCCCCGTGTTTCCGCTCGTCGCGTCGAGAATGGTCTTCTCGGGCGTCAGAGAGCCCGTCTTCTCGCCGTCCCGGATCATCCACAGCGCAGGCCGGTCCTTGACCGAACCGCCAGGGTTGTACCACTCCGCCTTGCCTAGGATTTCGACGCCGGGGACCTCGGCCGAGATGCTCGGTAACTCCAGCAGCGGCGTGCCGCCGACCAGCTCCGTCACGTTCGTCCCCGTCCGCTCGTTAATCCGAGTAATCATGTCGGGATTGATTATACAGGGTGGAGGTTCAGCGTCCAGAGAAGAGAGGTGAGATACCTGACCAGCGTAATAGCCGAGAGGCGAGATAGGAGCCTCCCGGCTATGGTTGGTGCGTTGCTCAAGATTATACCTGAATCTGGTGTTGCGATTCTATAGCGAGAGCGCTAATTATCCCAAAGTCTCCAAAATCTCCGGCAGGGTACGACGACGGCAGGTGAAGATCGGGGTATCCAGCTCGGTATAGGAGCTTGCTTCACTCTCCCTCAGCTCCATCATCAGGTCTTGGAACTTCTCGGGGGATTCTGCCTCGAAGGAGAGGATGAACTCGTAGTCGTCTATCCCGAAGCAGTAGCCAGTGTTGTTCTTTACGGGGTAGTGTCTGCGTCCGATCTGCATGTGCTCGTTCATCATGCGCTGGCGCTCTTCGATGGGCAACCCATACCAAGCCCGCGTCTTGACGAAAGGATAGACGAAGAGGTACTCGCCTTCTCCTGGGACGATGTACGTGCGGTTCTCGAAGCCCGGCGTGTGCTCCCCCACGTAGATGGAGCGCCTGCTTAGAGCAAAGTACGAGTAGGAGACGCGCAGGTACTTCCCGAGACCCGTCTTCAGGAGGGCGCCGGTCATGCCCTCGAAGGCGTCGAGGTCGTAGCCGATCCTCCACAGCATGAAGTCAGCGTCTGCCCGCAGACCCATGAGCGAGAAAGTGCGCAAGAGCATCTCGCCAGAGTGCGCCTCTGTAGCTCTGAGGAACTCCTGCTTTCCCCGCTCGCGCTCCTCATCGGGGAGGCGCCGCCAGATGGGATCCAACACGAAGAACACGTAGTTTATGTACTGGGCCGGAAGCTTCTCTTCGCTGGCCTCTTGCCGACGAGGCCTCGTCTCGGTCATTTCGACTCCCTTCGTTCGTCTTAGCATTTCAGCAAGTCAGCCAGTCAGCATTTCAGCTTTTTCTTTTGCTGACATGCTGACTTGCTCTCATGCTGACTGCTTTTCCAACCCGAAGTCGTTCTCGTAGAGTTCGGCGATGCGGGAGAGCTCTTCGGGCGTCAGGTCCGGGGTGTTAGGTGCCGCGGCGAACTCCTCTATCTGCTCCTTGCCGTAGAAGTTTGGGAGGGTGGAGACTACTTCGGGGGCTGCGAGGACGAACTTGAGGGCGGCCTGACCGAGGGTGCGCTCGCCGGATTCGGTAAGGAAGGAGAGTTGCTCCACCTTCTTGAGGCCAGTCGTGAGCCACTCTTTCGGGCGGTGGCGGCGATGGTCGTTCTTGGCGAAGGTCGTGTTCTCGTCGTAGTGGCCTTCGAGCATCCCTGAGGAGTGGGGGACGCGCACGACCAGGGACGTTCCCGCCTTGCGGGCCGTCTCGATCAGGCCTCGTCCGGGGTCCTGTTCGAGGAGGTTGTAGATCATCTGCACGCCTTCTACCCTGCGCTCGCGCATCGCCCTGACGCCTTCTTCGAGCCACCCTATCTTGGGCCCGAGGGCGATGCCGTAGGCCCTGATCTTACCCTCGCTCCGGAACGCTTCCATGAGGGCGAAGAGCCCGTCGTCCTCGACGGCGTCCATCTTGGTGTTGTGTAGCTGGAGGAAGTCTATGTATTCGGTGCCGAGCCTCTTCAGGCTCTGCTCCAGGGCGAAGCGGATAAACTCTTCTGACCAATCCTGAGGACGCTCCTGCTGGCCTCGCCTGGCCGTATGGTTGTAGAAATCGTAGCCGATCTTGGTCGAGATCACCACCTCGTCGCGCATGTGTCCGAAGGCGTCGGCAAGTAGCGTCTCTCCTTTGCCCGAGCCGTAAGTGTCTGCGGTATCGAAGTAGTTGATGCCCCGCTCGCGGGCTTCTCTGAGGAGCCTTACGGACCTCTCGTCGTCCACCTCTCCCCACCAGCCGGTCGAGACCGTCCACACCCCGAAGCCGACCTCGGAGACCGCTATATCGGTGCCGCCCAGCGTGCGATATTTCATCTTCCGCTCCCTGTTTGTGTTCGGATCTTGGATCTGCCTCCAATGATTTACTACATTCTAGCTTCGGACGCTGTTGACTTTCTATCAATCTGTGTGCGGGTCTATAATCGCGCAGTGTCGGAGAAGACCCTGGATCTCGCGTCGTGATCGCCCGCTACGCTGGCGGGGAGAGCGGGGCGCGGGCCGCCGCCCGCGCCGGTGCTTTAGTAGTCGTAGTCGATGCTTTCAGGGCGAGCACGACTATAGCCGTACTCATCTCCAAGGGTGCGAGGGTAGTGCCCGTCGCGTCCGTCGAGGAGGCCGCGTCCGCTGCGACGGACTTCCGCATCGGGGAGCGGGGCAGCGCGAAGGTGGCCGGCTTCGACTTCGGCAACTCGCCCACGGAGATCCTGGGTTCGGAGATACCATCCGGCTCCACGGTCGCCCTCTCGACCACGAACGGGACCCGCATCGTGGAGGCCGCCGGCGGCGCAGGGGCCATCCTGACCGGCGCTTTCGTCAACGCCGGCATCCTTGCCGAGGATCTGGCCGGCGGGGCCTACGACGACGCCGAGGTGGTGGTTGTCGGGTGCGGCTGGGAGGGCCGCCGCGCTTCCGAGGACGAGGCTGCCGCCGGAGCCATCCTCCACCGGTTAGGGTCTCGTGGAGCTGAACTGGACGGGCGGGCCGGCCGCGTCGTCGAGGGATATCTGTTTCGCTCCATGAGGACGCTGCGAAACAACAGTGCGGCCCGGAGGCTGAAACGTCTCGGGTACGAGAGGGACCTGGACTTTTGCCTCGCCGAGGACACGGTGCCCGTCGTGCCGCGCCTCGTCGGTGATGCCTTCGTCGGGTGGATTGCGGGAGCAGGGT
The DNA here is from genome assembly GCA_013698525.1 of Rubrobacteraceae bacterium. Classification (GTDB taxonomy): domain Bacteria; phylum Actinomycetota; class Rubrobacteria; order Rubrobacterales; family Rubrobacteraceae; genus Rubrobacter_D. The sequence continues at coordinate 149 of JACCSM010000561.1, read as the reverse complement.
GGCCCCGCCAATCTTCGGCCCGGGGGCCAACACAAAAAGCCGAGATTTCTTCTTGACAAGGGGATGGCGCGCCATTACCCTGGAGTCAGCGAAGGCGGATCAAATGTTACAAGCTCCGCTCAATCCGCGACGGGAAGGAGGTGAGTAGA
>JACCSM010000547.1 GCA_013698525.1 Rubrobacteraceae bacterium | reverse complement strand
CTCTCGGGGATCGTGTCGCGAATCACGCCGTCCCTGGGCGAGGTGGTATCGCCGGTAGTCGCTGCTCCAGTGCTCGCCCCGGTGGTAACTCCGGCGGTATCATCGCTGGTGGTCGTCCCTGTTGTCGTACCCGTGGTGGCTGAAGTGGTGGCGGTGGTTGCCGTAGTGCCCGTGGTGCCCGTGGTGGTGCTCGTGCCCGTGGTATCGGTCGTTCCCGTTGTCGTACCTGTGGTGGCACCCGTCGTTCCCGTGGTGCTCGTGCCTGTGGTGGTGCCCGTGGTGCTCGTACCTGTAGTGGTGGTAGTTCCAGTGGTAGTTCCAGTGGTGCTCGTTCCTGGGGCGGTATCCGTCGTATCCGTTATCGTACCTGTGGTGGCACCCGTCGTTCCCGTGGTGCCGGTGGTTGCCGTAGTGTCCGTTATCGCACCTGCGGTGCCCGTCGTTTCCGTGGTGCTCGTGCCAGTGGCAGTGCCGGTGGTGCTCGTGCCTGGGGTGTCGGTGGGCCCAGAAGGCGCACCGTGGCAGCTGGCGCTGCCGGTGTCGGCTATGCCTGCGTTAGGCGCCGTAACGAACTGCCAATCGTAGCCCTCAGGATGGAGCGTCATCTTCAGCACGCCGTTCTTGCCAGCGACTTGGGCCTCGCTGGTGGGCTTGATTCTGTGGAACGCCTTCAACTCGGCTCCGCCGGTCCCCACAATAAACTCGCGGATCCCTTGAGCCGGGTCCGGCTGCCCACTCGGGTTCAACGGGGCGAAGCGTTCGTAGTCATGGTCATGACCGTTTAGCACCACGTCCGCACCCGCCTGGTAGAGATCATTCCAGAAGGGATCCACAAAGGACTGGTCGCCATGGATGCCGGAGCTGAAGCGTGGATGGTGCCAGTAGGCAAGCGTGCACGCGTTCGAGTTGGCGGCAAGATCGGCCTTCAGCCACTGCTCCTGAGGGGATCCGGGGGCGCAACCTCCCACCACAGACAAACAGTTAGAGTTCAGGGAGACTACGTGCCAGCTTCCCAGGTCGTAGGAGTAGTACCCTTTGTTGGGCTCACCAGCCGCTGTCCCGAAGTAGTCGAGGTATCCTGAGGCGCCAGCCGCCTCGTGGTTGCCTGGGCTGGGTAAGGTGCGCGCCTTGAACTGGCCCCAGGAGGGGTCGTAGCATCTGGCGAAGTCGGCGTCTGTGCCCCTGGGGTAGGCGTTGTCGCCGAAGGTGGCGACCGTGCCTTCGATGCCCGCTAGCAGACCGGCCGTCGCCTCGTCGCCGGTGCTTCTGCAGGAAGCAATGTCCCCCGCCCCGACAAGAACCGGATCGCCGACCTCCTGCCCCGCGGCCGGTCCGACCGCCCAAAAAAGCGTCGCCACCATCAGCGCCAGTGCCAGCGCCAGCGGTGCGGCTAGCCTCCCGAGCATCGCCCTACCCTCCATAGCTCTAACGTGCGTCACGTAAGACCGAGACATGCTGTTGGGCGATCGGCACGGCCATTGACAACAGGACCACTACCGTCACCAATGTCAGGAAGCTTCATCTACCCTCACCTTTTTAGAGAGGCTGGAGTGATCAGCCCCGCCAGGTTTGTACAACGAGGTAAAGTATGGAGGCTTGTAAAGGTTTGCGCAACCTCCAAGAAAGCCCCTTTTACATACAAGGTTGGGTAGATAAGGGTTGGAAGGGAAAGGGCCGAGGAAGAGTAGGTCACTCTACGAAACCGGAAGCTAAGAACCGGAGACGGGGAGAAACTCGGGCTGACGGTGGATCTCTCGAAGCTGTTCGACCAGTTGTGTTGGCTCTGGGACCACCAGGCTCTCTCGCGTCTCTCCTGAGTCGACCTCGTAAGCGATAGCGACTTCCGGTTCGATCACTATGTGGCCATCTCCCCTCAAGGTGTCGACGTTTCGTTGTACGGCGGCTTTGCTCCACATAACGTCGTTGACGTTAGGATAAAAGACTATTGGTCTCGGCGAAGCGAGGATGGTGGTGGTCAGTAAGTTCGAACCGAGGCCGTTGGCTGCCTGGCCGATCACGTTCGCCGTAGCGGGTAAGACTACGAACATCTCACACCACCGGGCGAGCTCTATGTGCCCTGGTTTCTTCTCCACGGTGGGTTCTTGATCCAAAAAGACTGCATCGCAGATCAGGGCTACGGTAGAAGGTGGCAGCATGGAGGCCGCTGCGGCGGTCATGATCACCCTTACATCTGTTGCGAGCTCGGCGCGCAGGGTTGCAAGGTAGGAAGGAAGGTTGAGGACAGCCACAGACCCTGACACTCCTACCAACAAGCGATCCATCTGTTCCCTCCCCGGTCTGTTCAGCCATGTCAGGCTCCAGTGACCAACTTCTCATAGTCCTCTCGTAGGCGCCGCACCTGGCTTATGCACGCCCTCTGGAAAGTTACCCAGCTCGGGAAGTCCGGTTCGGCTAGCGTCGCGGATTCGGCGAAGAATGCCTCAGCGTGACTGAGAGTTTCGGAGACTACACCCTCTGCCAGAGCCCGCTCGTAGAACGTGTCCGGATCCGGCATCCTCTGTGTGGCTGGGTTGTCTGAGGACGGAAGAAAGTGGTGGAGGGCACACCCCACGGACCAGCTCAGATTACGGTCCCTGAAATCCTCTTCTACATCTAGGGCGTCGTCGTAGAACTGGACGCCGAGCGCCCAGTTGTGCCAGGAGGACCTCGCCCGTCGAAGAAGGCTATCCGTTGCCCCAGCGAGAAGGAGCACGGCGTCCATTGGAGCGCGGACGGGACCATGTCTCGTTCTGGCATGCTCGGCGTAGTCTTCCAGGGTTATCGGGGGGACGAACGCCCCGAACCCGGCGCCGTCGAGAATCAACGACAACCCATGGCTGGCGTGTAGCCCCGCGAGCACGGGGAAGAAGGATTCGGCGGCAGAACCATCGAGGACTCTGGCGTAGCGCGAGCTGATAAGCGTGATCAGGGCGTCGTTGAGCCGGTGTGCCGGGGACAAGCCGGGTGCAGAACCAGGATGGTCGACCATCTCGTCGAGCCAGCGGTTGCGCGCGTACTCCAGCTTTCCCGCCACGGCCAGTTCGCGCAGCGGACCCTCGCCGACCTGTTCCCGCGATGCCTGGGGTAGGAAGTGAAGAGGCATCAGGTGTACGGCGGGTTCATCAACGGTCAAGTACGTGTAGTACGACTCGAAGACCTTCTCCTGCTTCAGAGGTAGCGAGAGAGCCGCCCTTTCGGCCTCTTCACCAATACTGCGAGCATTCAGCATTTCGGATGCGGCGAGATGCTCATTCCGCGAACGTTTGGCCTGTGATGTGCTCACGCCGCCCCC
>JACCSM010000525.1 GCA_013698525.1 Rubrobacteraceae bacterium | reverse complement strand
CTCGCCATCGCCATCTGCCACGCCTTCTCCAGCAGCATGCCGGGCAAGGTCGGGGTGGGGAAATAGCGGATCATGCGTGATAATTAGCCCATGATCTACAGGTTACGCGGTACTCTGGTCGAGAAAGATACGGAAGGTGTCGTAATCGATGTGGGGGGCGTCGGCTACCGGGCCTCGGCTTCGCTGGCGACGTTGCGGGCGCTACCCTCGCTCGGTGAGGAGTGTGTCATCCACACCAGGCTGGTAGTGCGCGAGGACGCTATGCTCCTTTTCGGATTTGTCGAGCGTGAGGAGCGGGCCGCGTTCGACGCGCTGACCGGCGTGAGCAAGGTCGGGCCGAAACTGGCCCTCTCCGTACTCTCTTCGATGTCGCCACCGGAGATCTCCGAGGCGGTGGCCAGGGGAGATGTGATCAAGCTCTCCTCCGTGCCGGGGCTCGGGAAGAAGACGGCGGAACGACTCGTGCTCGAGCTCAAGGGCAAGAGCCTCGCCACCTTCGCACCGGAGCCGGGCGTGCCTGGCGGCGATGGCGGAGGTGGCCCGTACATCGAGGCGAGGGACGCGCTCGCGGCGCTAGGGTACAGGCTCGAGGAGGCCGAGAAGGCGCTCAACGACGTGCCACCACAGGATTCCGTAGAGAAGTACATAAAGGAGGCGTTACGGAAGATAGGGAGCAGGCGTTGAGCGCGGAGGAGATGGACGACTTCACCGTGCGGGACGAGAGAGCAACCGAGGAGCCGCCTGAGGACATCACGGGGGCCGCGGGTTTCGGTGAGCATCCGCTCGACCCCGAGGCCCACGCCGGCGACGACGAGCCCACGCTCAGGCCGAGCTCGTTCGACGAGTTCGTCGGGCAGGAGGCGCTCAAGCAGAACCTCAGGATCTTCGTACAGGCGGCCAAGCAGCGCGATGAGCCTCTAGACCACATACTGCTCGACGGCCCTCCCGGACTCGGCAAGACCACGCTGTGCCGCATCCTCGCCGAGGAGATGGAGGTCGGGCTCAGGCCGACGAGCGGTCCAACCCTGGAGCGGGCCGGGGACATGGCGGCGATCCTGACCTCGCTGGAGGAGGGCGACTTCCTGTTCATAGACGAGATCCACCGCCTGAACAGGCAGATAGAAGAGGTCCTCTACCCTGCGATGGAGGACTACGCGATGGATATCGTCCTCGGCCAGGGACCGTCGGCGCGTACGATCAGGATGGACCTGCCGCGCTTTACGCTGGTCGGCGCGACCACCAGGAAGGGCCTGCTAACAAAGCCTCTGCTCGACCGGTTCGGTGTCGCAGAGAGGCTCGAATACTACAGTCCCGAGGACCTCGAGAAGATCGTGATCCGCAACGCGAAGATACTCGGCGTCCCCATCACAGAAGGTGGCGCCAGTCAGCTCGCGCGCCGCAGTCGCGGGACGCCCCGCATCGTCAACCGGCTCCTCAAGCGGGTCCGCGACTACGCCCAGGTCGTCGGCGACGGGAAGATAGACGAGGAGACGGCGAACGCCGCGCTCGACATGCAGGGTGTCGACCACCTCGGCCTCGACAGGGCCGATAGGGATTATCTCGGGCTCGTCATAGACAAGTTCGAGGGCGGGCCCGTCGGCGTCGGCACGATCTCCGTGGCCCTCGGCGAGGCCCGAGATACCGTCGAGGATGTCTACGAGCCCTACCTGTTGCAGAGCGGCCTGATCCAACGCACCCCCCGAGGCCGGATCGCGACGCCAAGGGCCTACGGGCACCTCGGTGTCCCCGTCCCAAACGGCGGATAGTCCCCGGCTGGCCGGCGTTTGGGAGAACGACCGGTCACTAAGGCCCGATCATGAAGTGGCCGATACTGATTGCATGGTGCGCTACGAGATAAAACTGGCCGGCCCCTCGGAGGGTGCTGCAGGTGAAGGAGACCTCTCTTTCGCCGCTTTCAGTCTGGCGCACGCCGCGTGTGGGGACGATGTGCTGGAGGTGCGAATCGGCGAGCGCATGTTGCTCGTGTGGTGCATGGGATGCGCCGTCATGGAGGTCTTCGGGCCCTGCAATCGCTGATGCCTGCAACGTCGCGGTCTGCGATAATTCGGCGTACTTCCTAGTAGTCGTTCGGGCCGTAGCGCCCAGACGGGTAGAGGTGCTCCAGAGCTAGCTGGAAAGGACGCGCATTGATCGACCTGCGGCGGACGGTGCTGTTGCTCGGGCGGGCCATCGAGGAACGCTTCGATGCCTACAGGTTCGGGCTGAAGCGGCGTTTGGGACTTCTCGATCCGTTCGAGATCCTACCCTACAGGGGGCACGGCACCACCAGGGAGTTGTTCCTGAAGGGCCGCGTCCTCGAGGAGGCCGGCATTACCCGCGCGGGTCGGGACGATGCGGTGTGGAAGAACATACTCAACATGGCGCGGCGCTTCGCGAGCGATGAGGTGGCCGGCGCGCGGGTAAGGGCTTCATTCGAAGGGTTGCAAGTCGAGACCACCGCCGACGTGGAGGGCTACTTCGAGGTGCGTTTCCAGCTTCCAGAGCCGCTCGATGGTGCAGCAGGATGGTACAGGGTGGAGTTGGACTTGCTCTCACCACCGTCACCGGGTGGGGGAAGGGTGCGGTCGATAGGGCAGGTGCTCGTGCCGCATGGGGCTCGTTTCGGTGTGATCAGCGACCTCGACGATACGGTGGTGCTTTCCAGCGCGACGAGCGTACTGAAGATGGCCTGGATAGTGGTGCGGAACAACGCCCATACCAGATTACCTTTCGAGGGTGTCGCGGCCTTCTACAAGGCCTTGCAATCGGGTGCTGACGGCCGATCCTCCAATCCGGTCTTCTACGTGTCGAGCAGTCCCTGGAACATCTACGACATGCTGGAGGATTTCCTGAACGTGCACGGCGTTCCCCCTGGACCACTGTTTCTCAAAGACTGGAGTCTCACTGTTCTCGGGAAGCACAGAGACTATAAGTCAGGGGTGATCCGGCGCCTCCTGAGCACCTACAAGGACCTGCCATTCGTCCTGATCGGGGACTCGGGAGAGGAGGACCCTGAGATCTACCTGCAGGCCGTGCGGGAGCACCCTGGTCGCATCATGGCAGTCTATATCAGGGATGTGGCTTCAGTCGAGCGTGACGCCGAGGTCAGAGCGATGGCCGACGAGGCGCGCAAGCTCGGAACGGAGATGGTGGCCGTCCCCGATACCGCCGCGGCGGCCGAGCACGCGGCCTCCGTCGGCCTAATAGCGCCGGCCGCAATAGCCGCAGTCCGGTCTGAGAGCGCCGCCGGCTTCTAGCGCAGTCAAGGACCGATACCGAAGCGGGCTTCTACCTCAGGAATGATCTCGTCGTGCCACGTTATCCCGTAGCGCGCGCCGAGCTCGGCCCTCGCCTTACGGTGCTCCTCGCCGCTCATCTTTCCTGACGCGATTTCCTCGTACTCGTCGAAGTAGCCCTCGAACGCGCCGCCCGGCGTGAGGATCTCCATGACCCGAACGGTTCCGTCGCCGGCGTTGTAGAAGGCGTGGGCCACGCCCCGCGGCTTGATGACGTAGGATCCTTCGGAGGCGAGTACGACCTCGCCGTCTACGTAGCACGTAAGCTCGCCCTCCAACACGAACGAGCACTCGTCCTCGCGGGCGTGCGTGTGAGGCGGGATCATCTCGCCGGGAGGGAGGCCCCACTCCTCGATCTTGAGCGAACCGCCTGAGGCCTCCGCCGTGACCTTGTGCACTATGTCAAGGACCGGAAGGTAGGGACCTTCGTCCAGGCCGATGAAGATCTTGCCCTTTCCTAAGGACACGTCGTTACCTCCTTCGATTTCGTTGGTCAGTGTACCTGCCCGACTCGGAAGTCTGCTTCCCCGCGGTCGGGGGAGATCAAGGCGAGCCTTTCTCGTCTTGATCTCCTGGCGAGTCTTCTCGAGCTCTTGCAGGGCCATCAGGTACTCGTTCAATCCGTATATTTTGACCTCCTCTCTCCCAGCGGTAGTACCCCAGGGAACCGTGGTTGAGCTATGGAGTTGAAGAACAAGCGGGTCCTGCGTCATCCTTGTTGGTGTCTAACGTCAACAGGAGGATGTGCATCCTATGGACCCGCAGAGAAGATTCT
>JACCSM010000523.1 GCA_013698525.1 Rubrobacteraceae bacterium | reverse complement strand
GGGCGAGTATGTTCGTGTTTCTCGGATTTGCCATTGCGCTCGTATTCGTAACGGGCATCTCCGCCGGGGCTGAGCCTGACGGCAGCATCAGGGCGAAAAAGGCTGATGTCGCCGCTGCCCAGGACCGTTTGATGGAGATTCGGATGGAGGCGAGCGCGGCCGAGGCAGCTTACAACAACGCACTCTACGAGATGAACCAGTTAAACGGGCAGATCACCAGGACGACGGACGATCTCAGGGCCGCCAAAGGGCGACTTGCCGAGGCCAAAAAGACCCTGGAAGAGCGTGCCGCGCAGGTTTACAAGAGCGGGAACGTAGCCTTCATGGACGTTCTGGTCGGGGTGGACGACTTCTCTGAGTTCGCCTCGAGGCTGAATCTGTGGGTGAGACTGCTCGACAGGGAGAGGGCCGAGTTCTTGGAGGTCCGCGAGGCCAGAAACGAGTTGGCGGCGCGCAGGGACAGGCTCGAGGCCCAGCGTGAACAGAGGGTCGCTGCGGTCGAGACGGCTATCGCCCAGAAAGTGCGCGCCAACGAGGCCGAGGCGCAAGCCGAGGCTTATCTGAACTCCCTCAACACCGAGCTCAGGGAGGAGATCCAGGCCGCGCAGGATCGGCAGGCCGCGCGGGCTCGCGCCGCCGCTGCTGCGATAGTCGAGAAAGCACCGAAGCCGTCTCCGGAAGACGCGGAGCCCGTTCCTGTCGAGGAGCCCGAGCCAATACCGGAGGTACAGGTCTCCCAGATCAAGCAGGCTCCTGTGCCGCGGGCCGACCTGCAATCCGAGGAGGCAGCCGCCGAGCGTGAGGCCGCCGCACAGGCAGCCGCCGAGAGGGCACAGCGGCTCGCCGAACAGCGCGCCGCCGAGCGACAGGCCGCCAGGAAAGCGGCGGAGCAGGCCGCAGAGCAGGCAGCCGCCGAGAGGCAGGCCGCCAGGCTGGCCAGGCAGGAAGCCAGAGAGGAAGCCGAGAGGCAGGCCGAGCTGGCCGCCCAGCATGCCGCCGAGCGACAGGCCGCGAGGGAAGAGGCAGAGCGTGAGGCCGAGCGAGCAGCCCGGCGTGCCGCGATAGAGGAGGCCGCGGCGGAACAGGCAGCCGCCGAGCGCGAGGCCGCCAGGCTGGCAGCCGAGAGACGTGCCGAACGGCGTGCCGAGCTGGCTGCTGCGGAACGGGCTGCCGAGCGGCGTGCTGAAGAACGCGCCGCCGAACGTGCCGACGCCAGTGCATCTGCCAGCGCTGCCGCGAGCGCCGCCGCTGCAGAAGAAGAAGCAGCCGCTGAACAGGCCGCTACCGATCAGCGTACTGACCGGCGTGCCGAGCCCAGGCAGAAGGCACGCGCCGCCGAGGTCAGCACATCTACCATTGCCTCTGCCAGTGCTTCTGCGAGCGCATCTGCTCCCAGTTCGCAAAACTCCAGGCGAGGCGGAGGTAGTAGGGGCGATGGCGCAGGAGCATTCTCCGCCAGCGCGACAGCGAATGCCTCCGCTTCCGGATCGCGTGCCCGCGGTGGCGGCGGTGGGGTGGGTGGTTCGGGCGCCGACGTAGTCGCCGTGGCCCAGGAGCACCTGGGAACCCGCTACGTGCTCTCTCCTCCGGGGCCTTGCGCGGCCTTCAAGGCCGAGGACTGCTCGTGCTTCACGATGTTGGTCTACGCCGAGCTCGGCGTCGCGCTGCCGGACGACCCGAACGCGCTGTTGGGCTACGGCACGCCGGTCTCGGGGGCTCCCCAGGCGGGAGACCTACTATTCTGGAGCGAGGACGGCAGCGGTTACGTCACGCACGTTGGAATAGCCATGGGCGACGGCACGACTATCCACGCCTCGAACTACGCGGGGGAGGTCACCATAACGGATATGGACTACATAAACGGCTACATGGGCGCGCGAAGGATGCTCTAAGCCAGCGCCTACGACGCGCGGCCCTGCTCCGGAGGAGGCCGCTACAGCGAGCGGCCTCCTCTTCCCCCGTACCCGGCCAGTCGGTGGGATCCCGTGCGTCATGCCACAGCTTAGCGGGCTACTACGAGATCTCGCCCAGCAGCGCCAACGCCACGAGCCCCGTGGCGGCGGTGAGGGCCAGGGCGACGACCCACACCGCGACGACCGGGGGCGTGGCCACCCTCGGCTCCTTGGGCGCCGCGTACATCGGGACGACGACCCTCAGGTACACCGCTAGCGAGAGCACGCTGTTCAGGATGGCCGCCACCGCGAGCCAGGCGTAGCCGGCTTCTATGGCAGCGCCGAACAGAAGGAGCTTGCCCGCGAAGCCCGCCGTCGGAGGGATGCCTACGAGCGAGATCAGAAAGACCACCATCGCCCCCCCGGCCCAAGGGGCGTGGCGTCCCAGCCCCGCGAGGTCGCGCAGGTGGTGTCCGTATCCCGCGACCACAGCGAACGCCCCGACGTTCATCGCCGCGTACGCCGCGGCGAAGACCGCGAGCGAAGGGAGGGCGAGCCCGCTCTCCCCGAAGGCCGCGACGCCGAGGAGGAAGTACCCGGACTGCGCGATCGAGGAGTAGGCCAGCAGCCGCACCACGTTCTCCTGCACGAGGGCCGCGAGGTTGCCGTAGGTCATCGAGAGGACGGCGAGCGCCGCGACCGCGAGCGGCCATCCCGTCTCCGGCGGCAGGTCGCGCGCCGCCTGTGCAAGGCCGAAGATCGCGCCGACCTTGGGCACCACGGAGAGGAACGCCGCCACGGAGACGGGTGCACCGTCGTAGGCGTCGGGAGCCCAGAAATGGAACGGGACGAGCGACGCCTTGTAGCCAAGGCCAACGAGCACGGCGACGAGGCCGAACGCGGCGGCGAGCGGAACGCTCCCGAGCCGGCCCAGGTCGGTGAGCAGCGTGGAGCCCGTCGCCCCGAACCAGTAAGTGAGCCCGAACACCATCACGGCCAACGTCACGGAGCCGAACACGAAGAACTTCATCGCCCCCTCGGTGGCGCGGTCGTCCGCCGGGTAGGCGACCAGCGCGAAGGAGCCGACGCTGGAGAGCAGCACGCCGAGCACCAAAAACATCACGTCTCCCGCCCCGGCGAGCACGAGCGCGCCCAGGGTCGTCAACGAGAACAGCACGTACACGGTCCCCTCGCGTTCGGTGTCTCTAACCTCCGGGTACGCCAG
>JACCSM010000054.1 GCA_013698525.1 Rubrobacteraceae bacterium | reverse complement strand
CCTCGAGCCCGTAGTCTGCGAGCACCCTGATAAGGACCCCTTCCAGTTCGCGGAGGTAGGCGTGAGTGTCGCGGACTTTGAGGCGCAGGATCGGGTACCCTACTATCTGGCCAGGACCGTGGAAGGTCGCGTCCCCTCCCCTATCGCTCCAGAACACCTCGGCCCCCAGGGCCAGGAGGTACTCTACTCCTGCGCCCAGGTTCCCCGCGTCTTTCGCCGCCCTTCCCACTGTGTAGACCGGCGGGTGCTCACACAGGACGAAGGTGTCGGGAATCCCGTCTTTCTTCCTGAGCCGCACGAGTTCCTTCTGGAGATCCCAGGCCTCTGCGTAAGGCGTAAGACCGGGCAACCGCCGTACTTCGACCGTCGTTGGTGTATGTTTCTCCAGGGTCATGCCTGGGCTCTAGACGCCCGCGACGCCGGCCGCGGGGCTTCGCCTGGCGCCTGAGGTCTGTTCGTGGGCGTGGTAGGAGCTGCGGACCAGCGGACCGCTCTCTACGTGCTTGAAGCCGAGTGAGAAGCCGTACTTGCGCAGGCTTGCGAACTCTTTGGGCGTGTAGTAGCGGCTCATCGGCAGGTGGTTCTCAGAGGGCCTCAGGTACTGGCCGATTGTCAGGATGTCCACATCGTGCTCGCGCAGGTCGCGCATCGTCTGGTGAATCTCCTCTTCGACTTCGCCGAGACCGACCATAAAGCCGCTCTTGGTCAGGCCGTCGGGGTTCAGTTCTTTGGCGTAGCGGAGCACCTCCAGGGAGCGTTCGTACTTCGCCTGCGGGCGGACCGCATAGTAGAGGCGGGGGACCGTCTCGATGTTGTGGTTGAAGGTGTCGGGGCGGGCGTCTATGACGATCTTGACCGCGTCGCGATCGCCCTTGAAATCGGGGGTCAGAACCTCGACGGCGCAGCCAGGGACCTCTTCCCTGATGGCGTGTATCGTCCCCGCGAAGATCGAAGCCCCGCCGTCCGCGAGCTCGTCGCGGTTCACGCTCGTGATCACAGCGTGCTCCAGGCCCATCTGCTTTGCGGCGTCGGCGACGCGGTGGGGTTCGTCGAGGTCTAGCTCGGAGGGTTTGCCTGTGAGCACGGCGCAGAATCCGCAGGAACGGGTACAGACGTTGCCGAGGATCATGAAGGTGGCCGTACGGTTGTTCCAGCACTCGCCGATGTTCGGGCAGCGGGCCTCTTCGCAGACCGTGTGGAGGTTCAGGCCGCGCATGGTCTCCTTGATGTCGCGATATACCTCGCCGTCGGGGATGCGCGCCTTTAGCCATTCGGGACGACCGTGCGCGCCAGGGACTCCCCTCGCCTGCTGCCGGAAAGGCAGGTACTCCGTCGGCGTCCCGTCTGGCGGGGGGGGCACGGGCCTGTCTTCCCAGCGGTGGCGGACCTCGAAGGTCTTCGTGCCGTCGTCCAATACCTTAAGGTTGATCTGTCTGCGGGCCACAGCGCTCCTATCTTCCTCGCACTTTGAGCCTTATGGTATCGCACGGAGGTAGGACCGTGCCGTGTCCCCTATCGCAGAGGGGGAAAGAAGGAGAGGGGCCGCGTGTAGCGGCCCCTGCTGACGGCTGATGCCTGAAACCTAAAAATGAATCGGGTGGCCCTCCACGGCCATCGCAGACTCGCCGACGACCTCTGAGAGGCTTGGGTGGGGATGCATTGTCATCCCGATCTCCTGCGGCGTGCCCTCGACGAGCTTGGCGAAGACACCCTCGGTGATCAGGTCCGTCACCTTAGGCCCTATGGCGTGCATCCCCAGGATAAGGTCGGTCTCTTCATCGGCCACGATCTTGAAGAAGCCGTTTGGTTCGCCCTCTATCAAGGCTTTGCCGATGGCCCTGAACGGGAACTTGGACTCCTTGACCTCGTAGCCCTCCTCCTCTGCCTGCGCCTTGCTGAGCCCGAAAGACGCCACCTCGGGGCGGCAGAACGTCACGCGCGGGACGAGGTTCTGGTCCATGGGCATCGGGTTCTCGCCGGCCATATGCTCGACGGCGATGATCCCCTCGTGCCCCGCGGCGTGGGCGAGCCAGTAGCCTCCGATGACGTCTCCGGCAGCGTAGATTCCGTCCTCTCCGGTCCGTCCGAACTCGTCGACCTGGATGACCCCTCTGTCATCGAGCTCTACGTTTGTCACGTCGAGGTTCAGGTCCTCGGTAACCGTCCTTCGCCCGACCGCCACCAGGATAGCCTCGGCCTCGAGGGTCTCTCCTCCGTCGGCCTCACCCGTGGGCGCGTCCTCGCCGCCGTAAGAGCCGCCTTCGCCTTCCGCCTCCTCCTGCTCGCCCGAGCCCGCGCCTGCCACCATGATCTTGATCCCGCTGTCGGTCTTCTCCAGGCTCTCCGGGTCTACTTTCGTGCTAGTGAGCACTTTGATCCCGCGGTCCTCGAACTCCTTCGTGAGTGCCTCTGAGATCTCCGGGTCCTCCAGCGGCACAATGCGGTCGAGCAGCTCGACCACCGTGACGTCGGTTCCGAAGTCGTGGTACATGCTGGCGAACTCGACGCCGACGGCCCCTGAGCCGAGGACTATGACGGACTCGGGATAGCTCTCGTCGTTGGTCACGATATCGTCCGAAGAGATAACCTTCTCGCCGTCGAACTCCAGTCCCGGCAGGGTGCTGACGGCTGAGCCGGTGGAGATCAGGACGTTCTCCGCTTCGAGCTCCTCCTCACCGTCTTCGGTCTCTACTTTTATCTTCTTGGGCTCGACGAAGCTGCCGACCCCGTTGTAGACGGTTACCTTGTTCTTCTTCATCAGGCCCTGCACACCGCGCCTGAGCTGGCTTACGACCTGCTCACGGCGCTTGGCCGCCTGCGGGTAGTCGAACTCCACCTCTCCGACCCTGACGCCGAAGTCTTCGCCGTTTCTGGCGTCGTGCAAGAGATGCGCCGTATGGAGCAATGCTTTGGTCGGGATGCATCCTAGATTCAGGCAGGTGCCGCCCAGGTGTCCGCCCTCCCGCTTCTCGATGAGGGCTACGCTCATTCCCAACTGGCTGGCCCGGATCGCCGGTATGTACCCACCGTTCCCGCCGCCGATTACTACGAGGTCGAACTGCTCAGCCACCCTTGGCTCCTTTCACGTTTGCTACCACAGTGATTCTAACCTTCCCCCTACTCCGGGGCCATCCTCCCGCTGGCACGCGGGACAGAAGTGCGACGGCCTCCCGCTTACCTTTTCCCGAACTACCTCTCCTTCACACCCCGGACAGGGCTGCCCGTGCTCTTCGAAGACCCGCAGGTAGTTCTGATGCTCGCCTGGCCGGTCCAGCACGTCTTTGTAGAGCCGCACCGTCGTCCCCCGATGCTCGACGCCTGCCGCGAGGTTGGACCGAATCGCCGCATGAAGCGCCTCCCACTCGCCCTCCGTGAGCGTGTTTGCCTTCCGCCTCGGATGCAGCCTCGCATCGTACAGGATCTCATCGGCGTAGATGTTCCCTATGCCAGAAACGACCTTCTGATCCAGGAGCAGGGGCTTTATCTGGGCCTTCCGCGAACCGATGGCACGTAGTAGATACCCCGCGTCGAACTCTTCTTCGAAGGGCTCCGGTCCTAGCGGGGAGAGCCGCTCCTCGAGTTCGTCCGCATCGAGCAGGCGCGCCCGCGTGAAGCCCGTCTCGTCCCGCAGGAAGAGCCTCCTGTCGCCATCGAAGTCCAGGACGAGCATGAGATCGGTCTCCGGCTCCTCGACAGGTGGCACGAGCAGGAGCTGGCCACCGATCTTGAGCTGAAACACCAGCGAGTCCCCCGTATCGAGCTCCACGATGAGATGCTTGGCCCGCCGCCGCGCCCCTGTGATGCTGACACCTTCGAGCCGGCTTGCGAACTCTTGGGCGGAGGGCTGCTCCACGAGCGAGGCGTCGAGGACCCGTGCCCGCTCTATCTCTGAGCCGACGACCAGCTTACGCAGGTCTTCCTTTATGGTCTCTACCTCTGGCAGCTCCGGCATACGTGTATTTATACCCGCTCGACACGGCGTAATCTTCGCCTTCTCATAGTGGTTTGCGCGCGACGAAGGCGGCGTGGCCCTCCGACAGCGGAAGGCCACCGTAAGATCTCATCGTCCGAACCCGAAAGCCCGCCCGTTCGAGTTCTGCGGACAGTCCCGACGGGTCGTACAGCCGCACGCGGTGGACTTCGTCGTCCCGCCTGTAGTACTCTCCCGCCTTCCGGAAACTAACGATCCGGCGCTCCATCGTACCCCGCTCGACGTCCTCCTCCCGCTCGGAGAGCACAGCCCAGTCCTCCCCCACGCTGAAACCCCTCGTCTTGTCGCCTGGCGGTACCTGGCCAGGACCAATCACGTCGAAGACGAAGACGCCGCCGGGGACAAGCGCGTCGTGGACGCGCTGGAAAAGGCGCCCCAGACTCAGATCCTCGTTCTCCGCGTCGAAAAGGTAGTTGAGGACCTCGCTGATCGCCGTGACCGCGGCGCACGGCGGAATTTCGACCTCGAACAGAGATCCAACCCTGAAGTCGGCCTCGGGTACCTTTTTGCGCGAGAGCTCGATCATCGCCTCGGAGATATCGATCCCCAAGACCCTGTATCCGGCGTCGATCAGCTCACACGCCCACAAACCGCTCCCGCAGCCGAGGTCGACAACGAGGCCATCGTGTATCCCGCTATGGCCCAGGATCTCGAGTATGCCTGGCGCCGATCTGAGGGCGAACTCGGCGTGGCCGACGTCGTGGATGTAGGCGAGGTCCTCCCCGTACCACCGCGTCCTATCAGGGCTTCCTGAGGTTATCTCAGTCTCCTGTAAGCCGGACGGAGGGAGCGTCGAACATGGGGACGGGCTGCCTGTAGACGGCCCTGTAGAGACCGTCGAGCATGACCGAGCGGGCGTCGAGCGAGCGCATGGCGCCCTCGTGGACTTTTCGTTGGCCTTCCTCGTCCCCTGCGTAGGGTGCTATGGCGTCCATCATGATGCGGGCGTGGGTTACGTCCATCGTGACGTGGCTGGTGAAGATCTCGAGTTCTCTATCAGGCAGGCCGGCTGCTTTCCTGAGGCCGTCGGAGAGCTTGGCGTAGATCGGAGGCACGGGCCACTCGCTGGCGGGCCCGAGAGCACCGAGCCCGAGCCTGAAATCGGGGTGGCCCGAGAGGGCATAGTGGGTGGTGATGTACATCTCTATCTCGGGTAGCGTCGGAGGCTCCTCCCACTCCTCCTCACCGATGCCAAGCGCCTCGAGGAAACGCCTGTACAGGGCGGGATGCGTCTCTTCGGGGTCGAGGTGGCCGTACTCGTCGAAGAGGACCTCGGCGAGCGCGAGCTGCAGCTTCTCGTCGTAACGGCAGTTCGAGATAAGAGCAGCCAGGTACAACCGGCTCACCCTGACGTGCCTGTAGTACTGGATCGCAAACGTCCTTATCCCCTCAGCGTCAGCATCCCCCTCCCCGAACCGCTCCAGAAAAGGGTGTGTCAGCGCAGGATGCCCGATGACCTCACGTTTTAGTCTTTGGAGAAACTCTTCCGAATTCTTGCCGCTCGCCTGGTATCGCATGTTCTAGAGTTTAGCGCAAGGTTCGAGCTTGTCAGCATTTCAGCACTTCAGCTTGTCAGGACTTGGTGTAGCGTAGCTTGGTTATGAACGTCGAGAGCATGCGTTTGATCTCTTGGGTTCTCTGCGAGAGGTCCCGGTATCGCTGAGGGTCCAGGTAGCCGAGGTCGCGAGCTAGGAGCAGATGGTATTCTAGCTCGCTTGCCGAGCCCATCGAGATCAACATAAAGCGGTTCAGCTCCGCGTCGCCACTCCTGCCGCAGCCCTCGGCGATGTTGGCCGGAATCGAGGCGGAGCAACGGCGAAGTTGGGCCGCAAGCCCGTAGGTTTCTTGCCGAGGGAACTCACCGGTAGCCCCGTAGACACGCAGGGTGAGCCTATGTCCCATCTCCCAAACCTTTAGCTCCGGGAAGTCCCTCACCACCGGGTTATCGGACTACCCGCACTCCCTCATTAGCTGAAATGCTGAAATGCCTGCTTTGCAGGCGTTTCGGTGTTGTCTCACCAGTCTCAGTGAGGTATAATAGCAACATGACAGATACGAAGAACATCAGGCAGGATTGGCTCAGTGTCCCGCGGCGGCGGGAGGAGGAGCGTTTGGATCCGCACGTGTACAAGCGCGGCATCAACGGGCTGACGGTCGAGGAGGCGTTACGTCGGGCGTTTCCGAGGGTGATGGACATTCTGAAGAGGAGTGAGGAAGAGTACTCGGAGTTCGAGCGGCAGTTGGTAAGGCAGACCGTTCGGGCTTGTCTGATCTCCCAAGTCTCCCGCGCGAACCTCTATCGCATCGCCGGCATCCTGGTCGCCGACCGGCGCGACGAGGGGGCGCACATCGATACTTCGCTCGCGCTCGCCTACGTTGCGGCGCTCAGGGAGGCGTTCCTCACGGAGCTCTCAGTCGGCGAGCGGGTACAGACGCCGCTCGGTTCCGGGGAGGTCCGCTACGTCTCCGGAGATGGCACAAATGCCGCCGTCAAACTAGACAACGAATACGAGGTCTGGTTGCCGGCTGAGAGGGTGTCGCGTCCCGGCTCGCCCATGCGTCGCGCCTCTTAGAGGGGACTGTCATAGTCGGGAGGTTTTCCGAGTAGACTAGGAGGGTCGTAAGGGCGACAGAGGGCGCGCCATGGAGAAGTCGAAAGCACGGGTGATCTGCAACCCAACTTCGGGTGGTGGTGCCTACGATCCGGATGAGATCCGCGACGAGCTCGACGGGATGGAGGTCGAGTGGATCGAGACCGAAGGCCCTGCGGATGCCATAGGGGCGGCTGAGGAGTGGCGCGAGGGATTGCTCATCGTCGCCGGGGGAGACGGCACTATCAACGACGTCGTGAACGGGCTCGGCAGGGCCGGTTTCCCGGAAGGCGTCACCCTGGGCATCCTGCCCGCCGGGACAGGCAACGATCTCGCAGCGACGCTGTGCATCCCCGAGGACCCTGATCTCGCGGAGGACGTTATCCGGCAAAACCGGGAGCGGCGGCTGGACGTGGCGAGGGTCCGTTCTGAGGGCATTGGCGAGCGGTTCTTCATCAACGTGGCGACGGGGGGGTTGGGGGCGGAGATCTCCGACGCCAACGACGAAGAGCTGAAGCAGCGGTGGGGCAAGCTCTCCTACCTTCGGGCTTCGCTCGAGGTCGCAAGGAACTTCGACGTGCGCGAGCTTACGCTCTACCTCGACGGTGAGGGGCATCAGGTGAAGGCGGTCAACATTGCCGTGGGTAACTGCCGCTACACCGGAGGTGGCTGGCCAGCCACCCCGAAGGCCAACCCTGAGGACGGCCTCCTCGACGTGGTAGTCATAGAGACCCTCGGGATTGGTGCCCTGCTCGAGCTCGCGCCGGCGGTGCTGGCGGAGTCAAACTACCTGGACAGCGATGGCGTGCTCTTCGTGCGGGCGAAGGAGATTCGGATCGAGACCCAGCCCCCCGGCCTGGAGTTTACCGCCGACGGCGAGGTCATCGGCAACGAGCCAGCCCGGTTTTCTGTTCTTCCCCGAGCCCTTAGGGTTATAGTCGGACCCGATTACGTACCCGAGCCGGCAGGATAGAATTGAGATCATGATCAAAGTGCTACTCTTCGGCGCCGCGGCCGACCGGGCCGGCACCCGCGAGACCGAGTTACCGGTAGAAGCCGGCTTGACCCTCGCTGAGCTCTGGCCTCTAATCGCCGAGAGGCATCCCGACCTCGCCCCGATGCGCGACACGCTGGCCTTCGCCGTCAACGGCGAGTACGCACGCGGGGACGCCGGCGTCTCGCCGGGCGACGAGGTGGCAGTCCTGCCGCCCGTCTCGGGCGGCTGAATGTTCGCCATAGTCGAGGAATCGTTAGAGGTAGGAGCCCTGATCCAGGGCGCCCTGAGCCCTGACTGCGGGGCTATAGCCACGTTCGTAGGCACGACGAGGATCGACGAGTCGGAAGGCGCAGCGGTCGAGTACCTGGAGTACGAAGCGTACCGCCCTATGGCCGACAGGAAGCTGGAGGAGATCGGGGCTGAGATAGAACGTCTCTGGGACGTCAGGCACGTCTCGATATTGCATCGTCTTGGCAAGGTGGACCCCGGCGAGGCAAGCGTCGCCATAGTCGTCGCCGCGCCGCGCCGCGGGCCGGCCTTCGAAGCGTCCCGCTACGCGATCGAGCGGATAAAGGAGGTCGTGCCCATCTGGAAGCGTGAGGTCTGGTCGGACGGATACGTGTGGGTGGGAAGTCAGGTCGGAACCAGGGGGCTGGCGTCCGGAAAGCCGTGATCTACGGTTTCAGGATCTCTCCGGCGGGTGTTACGTCAACAGCACGTAGATGATGAATACTGTGGCGAAAGCCAGACTACCGGTAACTATTATCAGGTAGGCAGCCGCCGAGGGGACGAATTCGCCTGTGGAGATCCTGCGCCGGTTACGGAGGAACTGGATGGTACCTATGATGAGCGTGAGTGCTCCGAGCAAGGCCAGCGCCAGCCCGAAGAGTTCTGAGGCGCTTGTGGAGCCCACCCTCATGGAGGCATCCACGAGTGCCCCTGCCCTCTCGACGACGAGCCCTATCGAGATCAGGCTAATCCCCGTCCTCACCCACGATAGAAGCGTCCGCTCGTTCGCGAGGTGCTCCCTGATCTCGGTCCCGCC
>JACCSM010000486.1 GCA_013698525.1 Rubrobacteraceae bacterium | reverse complement strand
ATCCACGTCTCGACCCACGTCTCTCTCAAGGAGGCCATAGAGCGCGCCAGGCCCGAGCGGGAGCTGGCCGTCATACGTCTCGCCCACGAGTCGTTGAAGAAACTAGGCGTCGAGAGTCCGAGGGTAGCCGTCGCAGGCCTGAACCCCCATGCCGGGGAGAACGGGCTCTTCGGTACCGAGGACGCCTAGAGGATCGTGCCGGCCGTGGCCGCCGCCGTTGAGGAGGGCATCGACGCGACGGGGCCGCATCCGCCTGATACCGTGATGATGCGGGCCAGGACGGGCGCGTTCGACATCGTCGTCGCCCAGTACCACGACCAGGGCCATATTCCTATCAAACTGATGGGCTTCGATACAGGGGTAAACGTGACGGTTGGGCTGCCGTTTTTCAGGACGAGCGTGGATCATGGCACGGCCTTCGACATCGCGGGCACGGGAAAGGCCGATCCGACGAGCCTCCGCGCCGCCCTCGACCTTGCCCGCAAACTGGCAGGGGCCGAGGAGCGGGTGGAAGAGAGGAGTTAGAGGTGGAGTTCCCGAAAGTGGTCAAGGTCAGGCAGAGGTTTCCCAGGCCGCGCGTCGAGAGCGTCGAAGCGGCGCTGCGGGAGCAGTTGGGCCGAGAGGAGATAGCTTCGGCCATCAGGCCCGGTATGAGCGTGGCGCTCACGGCTGGGAGCCGCGGCATCGCGGAGATAGATGGGATCCTGCGCTCGCTCGTCACGATCCTGAAGGAGATGGGGGCGGAGCCCTTTATCGTGCCTTCGATGGGGAGCCACGGCGGGGCTACGGCCGAGGGGCAGGTCGAAATCCTCGAGTCTCTGGGCGTCACGGAAGAGTTCTGTGGGGCGCCGATACGCTCCTCGATGGAGGTCGTAGAACTCGGAGAGACCGAGCGCGGGGTGCCCGTGTATATGGACAGGATCGCCTCTGAGGCCGACGGCGTGGTGCTCGTCAACAGGATCAAAGCTCATACGGATTTCCGTTCCAGCATAGAGAGCGGCCTCCTGAAGATGGCCTCTATCGGGCTCGGCAAGCACGAACAGGCGCTCGCGTTGCACGGCTACGGTGTCGAGGGCATCAGCGACTTCATGGTCGAGGTCGCGGACAAGGTGCTCGAGTCAGGCCACATCCTCTTTGGCGTGGCGACCGTCGAGAACGCCTACGACGAGCCTGCCATCATCGAGGCGATACCTGCGGCAGAGATCCACGAGCGCGAGGCCGAGCTGCTCGCCGAGTACATGCGGATGATGCCTGATCTCCCCGTCTCGAACATAGACGTGCTCTACGTCGACGCTCTGGGCAAGAACTACTCGGGGACGGGGATGGACACCAACGTGATCGGACGCTTCCGCATCCTCGGCGTCGATGAGCCGGAGACACCCGCCGTCAAATACCTGGTCGTCGGCGACATCAGCAAGGAGTCGCACGGCAACGCCCTAGGGATCGGCCTCGCCGACCTGACGACGCAGCGCCTGGCTGACCAGATCGAACGCAAAGCCATGAACGCCAACGTCGTCACGAGCACCTTTATCGAGCGGGCGAAGGTACCTATGGTCCTCGCGAGCGACGAGGAGGCCCTCCAGACCGCCGTCCGCTGTAATTGGGGCGTCCCGCCCGAAGAGACGCGCTTCGTCCGCATCCCGAACACGTTGCACCTCGAGTACCTCTACGTCTCCGAGAACCTTGTCGACGAAGTGCTCCGCAATGCCGAAACCGAGGTAGTCGGCGACCCTGAAGAGGTCCGCTTCGATCCCGAAGGGTATTTCGAAGGGTTTTGAGCGTAGGGGAGGTTCGCGAACCGCCCTGCGTTGTAGCAGGTAAAGGAGGAACATTGGACTTAGCATCGCTGGCGGGGGCGAGGGTCGTGGATCTCTCACTGAGCGTATCGGAGCGGCTGCCTGGTACCTGGCCAGGGCACATGACCTACGCCCACCACAACTGGAACTGGTTCGCCGAGGTAGAAGGGCCGACGGGCAAGACCAGGAGCACTGATCCATACCAGACCAACTTCGTCGTTATGGACGAGCACTGTGGCACCCACTTCGACGCCCCGACCCACTTCGTCCCGCCCCCTGGCTCCGGCCTGGACCTCGCCGGGCCGCTCGGAAAGGAGACGGGGGACAGGGTGCCCCTCGAAGACCTGATGGGTCCCGCGGCCGTCGTGGACGTAAGCTCTCTCTCCGGCGAGGGAGGACCGGGCGTGAGCCCGTTCATTACCAGAGAACACGTGGAGCGATGGGAAGACGAGCACGGTCCTCTTGAGGAGGGCGAGGTCGTGCTCTTCAAGACCGGCTGGGATCGCTACTACGTCGAGGGCGATGAGGGCGAGAAGTACATGAGCGGCCCGCTCGTTACCGGCGAGTCTCCCGGCTGGCCCGCCCCGGCTCCGGAGACCGCGATCTACCTGCACGAGCGCGGCGTGAAGACCGTAGGCATCGACGCCCCGAGCATCGGCAGCGCGCACGACCCCGTCCCCGTCCACCAGGAGGGACTCGGTCGGGGGATGCGCTACGTCGAGATCCTGACCAACCTCGGGGAGCTGCCGGCACGCGGCGCGTACTTCGTGTTCTTGCCCGTCAAGAT
>JACCSM010000467.1 GCA_013698525.1 Rubrobacteraceae bacterium | reverse complement strand
ATCTGGGGCGTGGCGGCGTGCACCACATCGCTTTCAGGACACCGGACGACGAGGAGCACGCGGCGTGGAGGGAGAGGATCCGGCACGCCGGCCTCGATGTAACGCCGCAGATAGACCGCTACTACTTCCGTTCGATCTACTTCCGCGAACCTGGCGGGGTGCTCTTCGAGATCGCCACCGACGGCCCTGGCTTCGCTACGGA
The DNA here is from genome assembly GCA_013698525.1 of Rubrobacteraceae bacterium. Classification (GTDB taxonomy): domain Bacteria; phylum Actinomycetota; class Rubrobacteria; order Rubrobacterales; family Rubrobacteraceae; genus Rubrobacter_D. The sequence continues at coordinate 3,256 of JACCSM010000467.1, read as the reverse complement.
CGAGGACGCCGCACACCTCGGCGAGAGGCTCTCTCTTCCCCCGTTCCTGGAGGAGCGCAGGGAGGAGATAGGGGCCGGGCTAGATCCCATAACCATGGGAGGTGGAGCAGCACGGCGTTGAAGATTGCGCAAGAGACTTCGTCGGGGGACGACGAAGCATAGCGACTCGAGACGAAGATAAGCACTCCGGCCCGCAGTGGCTCCGGTGGAGCAGGCGCCTGCAAGCCATAGCCCAGGACGGCCTGACCTATACGACAGACGACTACGACCGCGGGCGCTACGAGCAGCTCAGGGAGCTGGCGGCCGAGATATTCGCAGCCCATTCCACAGGGACGCTGGAGGAAGCCAGCGACCTGCTCGCGCTCGAAACAGGCCCCGCGACCCCGAAGGTGGACGTTCGGGCCGCGGTGTTCAGGGAAGGCCGGATCCTGCTCGTTAAGGAAGCAGGCGAAGGGGATTGGTCCTTGCCAGGTGGCTGGGCGGACATCGGCGAGCCCCTGTCCGAAGCCGCGTCGCGCGAGACCTTGGAAGAGTCTGGCTACAGGGTGAGGCCTGTCAGGCTGCTCGCGGCCTACGACCGCGACAGGCACGGCCACCCGCCCATCCCCTACCACGTCTACAAGCTGGTGTTCTTATGCGAGATCCTGGATGAGACCCCGTCATCCGACGTCGATACCGACGGAGCGCAATTTTTCGGCGAGCAGGAGCTCCCCGAGCTTTCCGTCTCCCGCGTCATCCCGGCCCAGATCGAACGGTTCTTCGAGCACCACCGTAACCCGACCCTCCCCACTGACTTCGACTAGCGCTCGTACCCTAAACTCGTGGGCCCAGGGTGGGTCTACCTTCGTGCTATCGTATCTTGTGGGCCGCTAACAATCCCAGGCGTTCCAGATGCAACGCGTCCAAAGCTCCGCTTCTACGCAGCGCCTGGCTTCAACACCCAGGACCTCCTGAAGGCAGATCTCCGATGGGTTTGTCTCCAGCCCAGTCTCGTGCTAGTGTTGGATCCGCTGGAGAAGGCTACCGTGCTAGGGGAGGTTTTAGAGGGAGGCTACGGAGAAGATACCGGCAAGGCACTGACACCAATTCTGAAAGGAGACACTCGAGTTGGGGACCTTCAATTCCACCAAAACCGTGCCCTACGTTGTTGACGACCTTACCCCTGTTTCCCAAGATTTGATGCGTTACTTCGAAAGCCAAGACTACGAGGCTACCGAAACGCACCTCCCCGCGGGAGGGGTGCAGGTCAGCATCCGCAGGGGTGGCACCTTCAAGGCCATCATAGGAATGAAGACCGCCCTAAACATAAGGATAGAGCCCGTCGAAGGCGGGACCCAGGTGGACGCAGGCGTAGGCATCTTCGGTCAGCAGGCAATCCCTACGGTGATCACCGCGCTGGTTTTCTGGCCGGTAATAATCGCGCAGGTATGGAACATGGCACAAGAGGCGAAGTTGGACGAGGAGGCTTTGGGCGTCGCCGAAGAGAGCCTGAAAGCTCATTCTTCGGGAGCACCAAGCCCGATAGCACAAGTGTAACTGCGTACGCAGAGTAAATACTCCAGATAAGCCTGAAACCTGATGCCGCGGCATGCGAAAGGTCGATCTTTTCGCATGCCGCTCTAGGCGCCGCTGACGCGCAGCACCGCCTTCCCCGTGTACCCCCGCTCTATGAGCCGCGCGGCGATTTCGCCCAGCTCCGTCCACGGTGCCTCCACCCCGATGCGCGGCTTCAGCCTTCCATCCGCGACCATCCGCACCAGCCTGGCGAGACCGTCCGAGGCCGGTCTCGCCAGCACTTCGTGGAACAGGATGAAGCCGTAGAGCCTCGCCCCTCCCGTCAGGTAGAGGGTCCTGGCGTCGAACTCTACCTCCGCCGACGCTGATGTCCCGAAGCTTACGCAGGTCCCGCCCGGCGCGAGCATCGAGAGCGCGTTCGCAAGCACCTCCCCACCGACCGATTCGATGACCAGGTGGTAAGGTCCCCGCTCCCCGGCCGCCGCACCGCTCTCGTCCACGACGACCTCGTGGGCACCGGCCTCCTCCACAAAGCCTGCGTGTTCCTCCCTGCGCACGAGCCCGACCACCCACGCCCCGGCCGCGCGGGCGAGCTGCACCCCGAACTGTCCGGCCCCGCCCGAGGCGCCCGTCACCAGCACGGATCTCCCGAGCAGGTTGCCGCCCTCCTCCAGGGCATACAGAGCCGTGAGGCCGGCGACGGGCAGCGTCGAAGCCTCCTCGAACGACACACCCTCTGGCAGCACGGCCACGGAGTCGGTCGGCGCGGCAACGAGCTCGGCCCACGCGCCTGAGGGGAGGAAGCCAACGACCCGCGAGCCCTCCTGCGGGCCCGAGCCGTCAGCGGCTGCGCGTTCGACGGTGCCTGCCAGATCCCAGCCAGGCCGGAACCCGGGCTCGCTCGACTCGGCCCGGCGCACCTCGCCCCGGTTGAGCGAGACTGCCGCTACACGCACCAGGGCCTCCGAAGGCGTCGGGGACGGCTCTTCTACCTGCGCCAGCGCCAGGCGGTTCGGGGCGTCGGGGTCGACGACTACGGCCCTGATCTCACCCATAGGTTCCCTCTTTCCGGTCGTTGGAGATACCTTGCATAGGAGGCCGGCTTCCCGCGCCGCCGGTCCGGCCGCTACCGGTATCTTATAGATCGGTGAGCCAGGCTGCTCGCTGCCATCCTCCCCAAAGGCGGGCGGCACCTGCTCAAAATCCCCCAGCACCTCACAACTACTTTACTTCGTGGGCGGCAGGGTCTATACATTCCCCGTGTCCGAGAGCGAGAAAAGACGGGTCCGGTGGCGAGAGCGCGGCCGGGAGGGTGGGGTGCGCGAGAGGCTGCGCAACCGGCCCCGCCTGCGTCCCAAGGTCTACGGCTACCTCACAGAGGAGAAGGAGACCCTCAGGCAGGGGTTCGCCGCGCTGTTTCTCTCCTCGGCGGGGGAGCTAATCGCAGGCATCGTGCTCGCCGGCATCTCCGGCACGCTCGAAGAGCTCGTCGGGCTCGCGGTCCTGATCCCTGCTGCCATAGGGATGCGCGGCGCCATCTTCGGGGCGATGGGAAGCAGGCTCTCGACCTCCATCCAGACCGGCCTTTTCAGCTTCGACCTCAGGCGCGGCGTGCTCGCCGAGAACGTGCAGGCCGCGGCCGTCCTCTCGCTCGTCTCAGGGGTGTTCCTCGCTTTCCTGGCGAGAGTCCTTTGCGGCATCCTCGGTGTCGAGACGGAGCTCTCGGTCGTCGACTACGTCA
>JACCSM010000389.1 GCA_013698525.1 Rubrobacteraceae bacterium | reverse complement strand
ACCAGCGCGGCGGTGTGCAGATCTCCTATAACCCCGTGGTCCTCTATCGGGAGGTATGTCATGCGTCTCCTTAGCCGAGCGTCCGCTACTTTTCCTTGATCGGATGGTCGCCGTACTCGTGACGCATGACCGCCACCGCCTTCGCCCAGGGACGGTCGGGGTCACGGGACTCGTAGAAGCCCCAGACCGCCTGGGCGAGGAGCGGTATCGGGACCTCCTTCTCCATCGCGTACCGGACGCCCCAGACCTGCTCGCCGGTGTCCTCGACCTGGGACTCGAGCGAGTCGAGATCGCCGTACTCCCGGAACCCCTGCTCCATGAGTTCGACGAGCCAACCCCGGATCACCGAGCCGTGGTTCCAGTTGTGAAAGAGCGCGGGCATGTCGAGCACGTACTCCGAGCGCATCAGGAGCTCGACGCCCTCCCCGATGGCCTGGACCATCCCGAACTCGATCATGTTGTGCATGAGCTTGACGAAATGGCCCGACCCGGCCGGACCCACATGCAGGCAACCGTCCTCGACCGCGAGATCCTCGAAGACCGGCTTGACGAGCAGGAACGCCTCGCCGTCACCCCCGACCATGAAACACGCCCCCCGGCGAGCCCCATCGACGCCGCCGCTCGTCCCGCAGTCGAGGAAGTGTATGCCACGTTCCCGAAGCTTCGCGTAGCGGCGCTTGGAGTCCTCCCAGTGGGAGTTGCCGGCCTCGACGACGACGTCTCCCGCCTGGAGATGATCGCCCAACCCGTCTACCGTCTGCTCGGTCGGCTCTCCGGCGGGCACGTAGAGAAAGACCACGCGCGGCGGGGGCAGGGCCTCGACGAGCTCGTCGAGGGAACCCACGAACGCCACGCCCGCGTCCGCGAGCTCTTTTTTCTCGGACCTCGAGTAGCCGACGACCTCGTGATTTTTCTCCAGGGCCTGGAGGGCGAGGTTGCCGCCCATCCGTCCTAGCCCAACGATGCCAAATTTCATGACTCTCCTCTCCTCTAGATCGCTTAAAGGTCCAGCCGTTCGAGGGCCTCCAGATAGGCGCCGGAGTAGGTCGGGAACTGGGCCACGGTGTCGAGTAGCCTCTCTATCGGGATCTCCTCCCGGATCGCCGTCGCCGCCTGGTGGATCCACTCCCCCGCCATCGGCGCGACCACCCACGCTCCGATGAGCACCTTCTTCTCCCGGTCGGCCAGAAGTCCGAGGTGACCCCTCGGGTCCTGCTCGTAGGTCCAGGGGCGGGCGAGCGCCCGGGTGAGATCCAGGACTACGCTCGCGACATCCATGCCCTGCTCCCGCGCCCGTTCTTCCGTGAGCCCCGCCGCCGCTATCTCTGGGTCCGAGAAGACCACCCGCGGGATGCCGTGGTAGTTCGCCCGGGCCGAGCCGCCGAGGATGTTCGCCACGATCACACGACCCTGGTACTGCGCCACGTGGGTGAACGGCATCACCCCGGTCACGTCTCCGACCGCCCACAGTCCCGGCACCCCACCGAGCCGGCAACGGGCGTCTATTGGAAGTCCCTTCTTTCTGGGCTTCACCCCGACCGACTCGAGCCCGATTCCTTCCACCCTCGGCCTCCGGCCCGCGCCGAGGACTATCACGTCGGTCTCTATCCCGGTTCCGTCGTCGAGTTCGACGACCGCGCCGTCTCCGTTTTTGCGGGCCTTCTCCACCCTGCGACCGACCCGGACGTCCACGCCCTCTTCTTCCAAGACCTCCCGGATAAGCTCCCCGACCTTCGGGTCCTCGCGGTTTATCAGCCGCTCCGAGTGCTGGACGAGGGTCACCCGGGCCCCGAAGCGGGACAGCATCTGCGCGGTCTCCAGCCCGACCGGGCCGCCGCCCACGACCACCGCTCGCCCCGGCACCTCCGTGAGCGTCGTCGCCTCCCGGTTCGTCCACACGTGTACGCCGTCGAGACCTTCTATGGGTGGGATCGTCGCCGCCGAGCCGGTTGCGATCACCACGTGTTCGGCTTCGAGGATCTCGCCGTTGACCTCGACCTTGCCGGGGCCGGTGATGCTGCCCTCGCCCTTTACGACCGTGGCGCCTTTCTCCTGGTAGCTATTCACCTGCGCCGAATCGTCGAGGTTACGGATCATGGAGTCTCGATAGTCGAAAATTTCTTCCAGATCGAGGGTGGGCGTACCGGTCCCGAAGACCCTGCTCGCCTCACTCCGGGCCTCGGGCGGCCGGAGGAGCGTCTTCGAGGGGATGCACGCCCAGTAGGCGCACTCTCCGCCGATGAGCTCCTTCTCGACGACCGCGACCTTCTTGCCGGCGGCGAGCAACTTGCCGGAGACCACCTCGCCGCCGGGTCCCATGCCGAGCACTATCGCGTCGAACCTATCTGCCATCTACTCTCCCCTCACTGCTGTTCGGCTGTATGTCGTTTGTATGCATGGCGTAACCCAGGACGTACGTACTCCAGTATTGTTCCGAAATGTTGCGAAAGACTTACACGTTGCTTACATTTCTCTTACGGCTTGCTACTTTCGGAGCGGTCCCGGGGCAGCGCTACTACCACTAGATGAGTGTTGCGAGGATGTCAGGTCCACGAATCCTTGATGCGCCCCCGCGGCCTCCCGAGGAGCCGGTTCACGTACAGACCACGGGCGTAGGCCGCCACCTTCGCCGCGATCCTCGTCGCCAAGCCCCACCAGCGTCTTCTCCAGCGTCTCGCCCAGGCCGAAGATGCGCTTGAGACTCGCGAAGCAAACCTCCACCTGCTGCCTGATCACCAGGCGCCGACTCGCTCCCTCGGTCGCCAAGAGGATTCACTGCTCGGCCATCTCTTCTCTGAGTGCCTCGCTTCTGTGGGCGAGGTCCCCGAAGAGTCTCCGGACTACGCCGGGGAACAGGTGGCTGAAGAACCGCTCGACGTCACGCAGGAAAGAGCGCGAGGATTCAACGCCCCGAAGCTGTTGGAGGAGTGCGAGGGTCAAAACCTCAGAGTCCGAGAGCCGCTTCAAGGACTCTTAGCCACGGCCGCGGGAATCAAGGAGGCGGTAGGCGTCGCCGGTGAGACAGAAGAGCACGGTCACGGCCTCTTCCGTGCGGGCGAGGCGTGGGATAAGGTGGGTGGGGGCCATCTGTCGCTCCTTGTGGTGGGGAGTAGGATGGCTCCTTTTCTACTCCCAAACCGCGCAATACTAATCTAGCTCCCTCAAGGCTTCGAACTCCGGTTCGAGACGATCGTAGAGGCGGGTGAAGACCTCCATGAGGTCCGCATAGGTCTTCGATGCGGCCTCGTCCGGGCGGTGATGGTGGGAGATTTCCACCATCTCTTTCGCGGCTTCGAGAGCCGGGATCTCCCCGAT
>JACCSM010000418.1 GCA_013698525.1 Rubrobacteraceae bacterium | reverse complement strand
GACGAGAACGATGGGCCCTCTACCGAATGACCTAGCAAGCATCGGTGGCCCACAAGCCACTCGCCGGACCCCACACGGTTTTCTCGGTTGGCACGGATGAGGTCGCACGGTAAGCATCCGTCCCGGTCGGGCGGCCGGTTCTGGAGGGTGAGGACGTAGGGTGAACGCGCGCCGGCCAAGTTGACGGGAGCGCGACGGGAACAAGGTGGAACAAGCGGGTCCAATAAAATACGGAAGTGCTTTGGGAGCGCCTCAAACGCACCGCAATGAACCGCAAAGAACCGTCCGATTCGGCCTACGAATCAGGAGGTCGCAGGTTCGAGTCCTGCCGAGCGCGCCCCAGAAAGTCCCGCAAAAGCGGGACTTTTTACTTTGTTCTCGACGTATTCGTCGAGGGCCGAAACACCATTTGACCGCAATTGGTACGGTTGTTGGCTCCGGATCGTGCCGTCGGTCGAGTCCTCGCCCCCGCCCTCGTCGGCCGTTGGCGAAGCGGGTGAAATAAGAGTTATGGTTAGTGGCCTTGGCAATCTCAGCTGGCCTCTTCCAAGCAATGCGCGCAAAGGTCGCGAGCACTTTGTTCCTTGGGAAGAGGTCGCTGGATGATTCATGAGGTTCACCAGCGAGACTTTAGTCTTTCGCTCTCCTCACGCAGGTCGTCTGAGTGCGACCGGAAGCCGAAAGCGATCATCCGCCTGAGCAACGCATTGCCTTCTTTGAGGTCCATCCTGTCCTCGGCCACCCAGCGAGCCAGTACCCCATAGGTGCCGACCACCCCCACGCCCCGGTGACTAGCCTCGCGACGAGCATCAAGATCGTCGCTCACGAAGACCCACGTCCTGCTCGTCGAGCAAGCCGCAATCGAGGAGGCCTCCCCCAAACCGAAGCCCTTCGCCCGTAGCTCGAGAAAGATGCCGTATTCTACGGAATCGGCGTATAGAGGCTGCACTGCTACCCAGCCCTCTTCGATCGCCTGACGGATGGGCTCGGGGCGCGGCCCCTTCTCCGCCTCGAGCAGCACCTCTGGGGTGAGAAGGAGCTGTCCCCCGTAACGCTCGCGGAGTATGTCCATCCGCCCGACGGCCGAAAAGTTGGAGATGGCGGTGTTGTCCAGAATGAAGCGGGCGTCTCCGGCCAGCACCCGCGAAACCTAAGCGAGTTCCGTCTCGCCGACTATGTCTTCCTGGCCGGGGATCCGCAACCTCACCCCTACGGCCTCCAGGAAGTCCGCCGCCGCCTCCCTCTCGAGCCCCATCACCTTGGCGAAGCGCGAGAGGGTGATGCGCTCCCTCTCGTACGCCTTGACCGCCAGCTCGACGAGGGGTCTGGGTCGCCCGAGAGGCTCCGAATCCCGCTTCGGCTGCTCCTTACGGTCCTCGTCCGGGTCGTAGCCGAGGCGGCGGTCGAGCGACCACACACCAACATCCTTCAGGCCCTCGTATTCCGACGGGTTCACGAAGCCGAGCTGCATGAGGTGCAGCAGGGCCACCGCGTAGCTAACCCGGAAGTGCCACCTCAGGTGGACAACGTCCTCCCCATCGATACTCCCGCCCAAAGAGCCAAGGTCGTCGAGAACCTGCAGCACCCCCTCGCGGGGCATCAGGAAGTGCCTGGCGAAGGTGTACGCGTAGCGCTCGACCTCCTCGTCCTCGTTGTGTCGGCCGCAGACTATGGCGCTCACACGCTCGCGGTCCTTGAGATTGTGACAGTACTCGTGGGCTGCGGTAGTGGTCTGGCGTCCCTTGGTACAGTGGGTGTTTATCAGGACGCAGGGACCGGCCTCCTCTGAGTAGGTGAAGGCCCCGAAGAGGTTGTTGCTTTCAAAGGGGGCCTCGACTACAAAGACGCCCTCCTCCTCCAGGAGCGCGACCATGTCCCACACCGGCCGTACGCCGAGCCCGAGCCGCTGGCGGGCCTCCGCAGCGAAGGTCTCCGGGCCCAGCTCCAACAGCATCCTCCTAGCGCCCATGCCGCTCCTTCGTCACCCGCTTTAGCTCGGCATAGTCCCGACACATCTCGATGAACTCGTCGAGCACCCCGCGGTCTTCAGGCACGACGTTGCCAGCCGAACGGAGCAGCGCCTCAGCCGGTAGCCCTCCACGGACAGCCTCATCACCGTCCGCCAACAGCGACGACACCGATGCCCCGTACAGCCTCGCCATCGCGGCCAGGATCAGGCTCTCGATCCTCTGCTCACCGTTCTCCATCTTCGAGATCGCGCTGCGCGTCAACCCCAGCCTCTCAGCGACCTCTACCTGGCTGACGTCCGACCGTTCCCTCGCACGAGCGATCCTCGCGGCCAATTCCCTACGCCCGACCATGTGCTTGCGACCTCCTCTCTATTGTTCTATAATCGAACATAAACAGTATACCAGGAAGCAATGCGTTCTAAACAGGAGGATGAACATGGCCAAAAACCCGCCGAAGGGATCGGGGCGCAAAGGTGCCGTCAAGGGGCGCAGCCAGGTCAAGAACCCGAAGACTGATCGCTGGGTGAAGCGAGATCGCGCGACGGGACAGTTCATGGACCAGAAATCCGACGGCAAGCCCTTCAAGGGCGTGACCAGTGAGCGATAGACGGGTGCGGATAAGTATCGAGGCGGGCGCAGACTTCCTCCGCTTCGCTCACTTCTTCTAACACATCCACGCTGCCTAAACTAGATCACTTGCTGCCGACCACTGTAGGCCAGGCTTGCAACAAGAAAGCCCAGCTCGGCATGGCGGTTGGTTAGTGACGGAGATGCGCGATGTTTGCCTGCCAGCGCAGCTCGCCCTGGACGGCAAGGTTCTAGGCAACCCCGTTCGGCAGCTACACCGGCCGGAGATCACCTGTCGGGGCGAGGTGCAGAAGTATCCGAGAGGACGCGACAGGTGGCTGGTCATCCGCGAAGACCGGACCAGAACGCTAGTGGTACCGCGAAATACAACTCCGCCAGCTGATGTGGACGAAGTGCTACTCCTAACCGAAGGAGTCGTACCCGTCGACGAGGCCGCACTACGAAACCTTCCCGGCAAAGCGCGGTGGCTCAAGCCGCTCCCCTCCCCGGTCGAAGCTTCGCTGGAGGTACGGGATGATCGCTGCTCGACGGCGAAGGCTTCCTGGCGAGACGAGTTCCGTTACCAGAAGGAGCGCCGCGAGAACGGTGAGATCGTGGAGCGTGGACTGCGGATGCCTCAGAGGGGCGCGCTTCACGCCGCACTCGCCTACTGGACGGTGAGCGAGGAACCCGGCCACCATCGTCATGCCCACGGGTATCGGCAAGACAGAGACCATGCTCGCGCTGCTGGTCGATCAACGGTTGGATCGCCTGCTCATCGTCGTGCCGACCACGGCGCTGCGCGAGCAGACTGCCGCGAAGTTCGAGACGCTCGGGGTACTCGTGAAGTCCGGGGTCATCGGATCGGCGGCGCTGTACCCGGTTGTCGGAACGCTCGAGCACCGGCCGCGCACGCCGGAGGAGGTCGAGGAGTACTTCCGGTCCTGCAACGTCGTCGTCACGACGATGGGTGTCGTCAGCAGGTGCGGCGAGGACGTGCAACGCAAGATGGCCGAGATGTGCGGACACCTGTTTATCGACGAGGCGCATCACATCCAGGCCCCCACCTGGGAAATATTTCGCAGGTTCTTCGCTGACAAGATCGTCCTGCAGTTCACCGCGACACCGTTCCGTGGCGACGGCAGGCACGTTGATGGGGAGATAATTTAGGGACTTATCCCCTTGAAGTCGGTAGAAAGGAGAAGCATGCAGAACCAGGATGTCCGACGGGGCGTCGAAGAGGTAGAGCTTGAGAATGTCCGACTACGAGCGGAACTAACCGACCAATGGGAACTCAATCATTCAGAGCATTGCAGTAACGAATGGCCCCACCCGGAGGAAAAGAAGTGCTGCTACCCCCCTCCCTCTATTTTGTTGGGTTACTCCTCCCAATGAGGCTTCGCAACTTCAGTTTGGAGAAGGGGATAGATGCGGTTGACTTCCCTTGTGGTCTCCTTGAGATTGTAGGTATCGCCTCAAAATCTCGCAGTCCCCGTAGAAGGATCGTACCCCCGAAAAAGTTCAATTTGCTTTAGCCCGGCGATCATGGTTGGAGACCCAATGCTGCGGTCGACGTGGATTCGGCTACCCGACTCTGCCCACCATTCGTCTAGCCGTTCGTCAATGTGCTCGAAATGGTTTCGCATCGTAGTGGGCCTTAGCGGAGACGAATCTTTGACGTTGATGCTCTCCCTGAGGGCTTTGCGCTTCCTAGCTAACCTTCCCCCTTGTCCCCAAAGCAACTTGGAGACGTTGGCTGTACTGACCACGAAGTTTTGTAGTTCACGCGGCTTTGCACAAAAAGTCGGGGGTGAGTTCTATACATGGTGGTTCAGGCCTGAACAAAACACTACATTCTGTAGCCGCTTGTAATTTATGTGCAAGGCCGTTTCTCACTATTGACGTTCGTTAAATGCTGTTCAGCATCGACTGGGTTAGAGTCAGCATTAGAGTCAAACCGGCGAGTGGACGCACGTACCCAGGGATCCGATCTAAACGCCACTATTTCTACCTTCCAGCGGGTGGCCCTGGTTTCTCCGAAGAGGTCTATCTTGAACGCAACCTCTGGATTGCCCGCGAGTGGATCGTTAAGCACAGCGACCTCAAACTCGCCTTCCCGGATTTCATAGATGCTGTACAGGTAGAAGCGGTTCGGGTATTTTCCCGCTGCAGTCAGCTCATTGCCTTCGAGGGCAATTGCTCCCTTTTCTGATCCACATCCCTTTACCTCAATAAATCGTAAGATAAGATTCTCGTCAGGATCATCCTGGTTACGAAATCGGTCGCGGTGCTCAGACGAAGTGAAGCTCAGCAAATCGCAATCGAAGTAATCCGAAACCTGCAGATGGGCTATCTCCAGAGGGTATCGGTCACGGGACGGAGGGTCTTGGTGGGTACGCACCTCGATGCAATTGCGCTAACACCTCTACGGATCCGCTCTGGACCTGGAGAATGCTCCTCAGAGCGGACAGTGACGTCTTCCGGTTTACGTTCCCGGCCATCGGACTCTGCCGTCGATCCGTGTTCGGTTTCTGTCACCTCCTTATTCGGAACAGGTCACCTCCCGCCCATTCCCTGTGCTAGATGGTCCTTAAAGGGGCGGCTTGCATCTCGAACAAAGACTCGCGCACGCTTGATAACTCTTCTCGTACGCCCCACTTGACGATGCGCACCTGTCGAGGGCCAAGGTCTCTTACATTCCCTCCGTCCGCACGAGCCAGAGGGTGATAGTGAGCGCTTATCGGTGTGGCTAGAGTTAACGGACAGAGCCCGTCTACATCTACCGGCCAGCGGCCTCGCGCTCGGCGCGGCGGCGGGGGGAGGCGAGGGTTAGGCCGAGGATGACGCACCCTGAGACGACCATCACGAGGCCCCACCAGAAGTTGATGTTGAAGTCCAGGCTCCCTTCGGACTGCTGATCGGGTGAGATCAGGCCGGTCATCACGAGCGTGACGCCGAAGATCAGGACGATGGCGGCGATGTAGAAACCTATCGCCATCGAGTGGTTCGTGCCGGTGTACTCCGCCACCCTCTCTTCTTCGCCGTACTCACGGTGTTCGGTCATGCTCTCCTCCTAGAAGAAGTAGATGTTGAGCGCGACGGTCATGGCGAGGACGATGACCGCGAGGATCCACGGTTTCTTGTACCAGGGCTGCTCCACGACCTCCTTCTGGTCGGTCAAACCCCAGACGATGCCGCGCAGCTCCGATTCGGGCTTGGGCTGGGTGACGAGGGAGACGGCGATCGTCACGGTGACGCACGCGATCCAGGCCCAAATGGCGCGGTACATGGACGCGCCGACCGAGCTGTCCAGCGAGATGAGGTAGAGGATCACACCGGTCGCCGTCCCCGTGAATAGCCCGAAGAAGCCGCCCCAGCCCGTCGAGCGGCGCCAGAACATCCCGAGCAGGAACGTCCCGAAGAGCGGCGCCAAGAAGATGCCGTGCAGGAGCTGGACGTAGTCGATGATGCTCGCGAAGCCGAGCACGAGGTAAGCCGCGAGCACGCTCAGGGCGACGCCCGCCACGGTGGCGATGCGGCCCACGTTGAGGTAGTGGCGGTCGGGGGCGTCGCGGTTGATGTAGGCCTTGTAGATGTCGTAGGTCCAGACGGTGTTGAAGGCCGTCACGTTGCCCGCCATCCCGCTCATGAACGCCGCGAGCAGCGCCGTCAGGCCGACACCTAGCATCCCGGTGGGGAAGTAGTAGGCCATCGCGTAGGGGACGGCCATGTTGTAGTTATCCTCGCCGAGGTTCGGGAGGATGGACAAGATGATCAGGCCGGGGAAGATCGCGAGCACCCCGTACATCAGCTTCGGGAACGCCGCGATGAGCGGGGTCCTCACCGCCGCGGCCTCGTCCTCGGCCGCCAGCGCCCTCTGCACGACGAGGAAGTCCGTGCACCAGTAGCCGAAGCTCTGCACGAACCCGAGGCCGAAGACTATCGCGAACCATTGCACGGCCATCGGGTTGTCCGTCGAGCCCGTATTGGCCCACGCGTGGAAAAAGTCCGCCTGGCCTATGGACTCTTGCAGGCCGGAGAGGCCGCCCACGTCTATCAAGCCGAAGATCACGAGCGGCACCAGCCCGAGCGTAATCAGGAAGAACTGCAAGACCTCGTTGTAGATCGAGGAGGAGAGGCCGCCCAATACCACGTACCCGAGCACTATCCCCGCCGAGAGGATGATGCTCGCGGTCAGGGTCCATCCCAGGAGCAATTGAAACACTATCGCCATCGCGTACATGTTTATGCCGGAGAGCAGGACCATAAAGATGGCGAACAGGATGGCGTTGAACCCGCGCGTCGCCTAGTTGTAGCGGAGCTTCAGGAAGCCAGGGACGGAGTGGACCCGGCTCGCGTAGTAGAAGGGAATCATGAACAGGGCCACGAAGACCATCGCCGGGATCGCGCCGATCCAGTAGAAGTGGGCCTGCATGATCCCATACTGCGCAGCCCCTGCGCCCATGCCCATGATCTCCAGCGCCCCCAGGTTCGCCCCAAGGAAAGCGAGGCCAGTGATCCAACTCGGCAAAGACCTTCCAGAGAGGAAGTAGTCCTCCGAAGTCCGCATCCTGGTCCTCAACACCGCCCCGATGCCGAGCACGAACACGAAGTACACCCCGATAATGAAGTAATCGATCCTAGCCACCGGACAGTTTGAGAAAAATGGTTGATCGGCTTCTCTCACTCCTGGGTAGATTGATGTTGTGAAGGATCAACTACACGGGAGAAAAACTCCGTATGCCGATCAACCAACTCCATAGTACTTTGTGCCGCTTGCTCCTACAACTGCGTCCGACCGAACGTATAACCCGCATTCGTAACTGGAGCCGGCTCTTGTTGGGCCTTTGCCTGAGCCGGTCGGTTCATCTGAGCAAGATCGCCAACAAGATCCCAACGACGAAAGCCACCCTTCCTTCCGCCACCCGGCGCTTGAGCCGTCTGTTGGATAACTAAGCTATAAGGGTCAGGGATTGGTACGAGCCGATAGCCCGCTCTCTGTTGGAACGCGCGGCGCGAGGCGAAATCCGCCTTATAGTCGATGGGAGCAAGGTAGGCGGTTTCGGGCATCGGCTGCTTATGGTCGGCTTGGCTTATCGGCGGCGGGCCATCCCCGTTGCTTGGAGCTGGGTACGCTCGGAGAAGGGCCATAGTTCGGCTTACAAGCAACGGGCGCTTTTGGACTATGTCAGGCGCCTGACACCGAATGGAGCGTGGGTTGTGGTGGTCGGCGACAGCGAGTTCGGAGCAGTGAAGGTGATCGAGCAGTTAGAGGAGTGGGGCTGGCACTACGTGCTGCGGCAAAAACGTAGCCACCTGGCACGAAAAGAAGAAGCAGACAAGTGGGAGCCGCTGGGCGGGTTGCTCGAACGAGCGGGACAAACCCGGTGGCTGGAGGACGTCCTCTTGAGCCGCTTGCATGCCCACCAGACGAACCTGTTGTTGCACTGGAAGGGCACGCAAACCGAGCCGTGGCTCTTAGCCACCGACCTGCCCGAGCCTCGGCAAGTCTTGTCGTGCTATCGAAGGCGGATGTGGATAGAGGAGATGTTCGCGGACTTCAAAGGACACGGCTTCGACCTCGAAAGCACGCAGCTACGCCGTTTCGGTCGGCTCTCGCGACTGACCTTAGCCGTGGCGATGCTCTATGTATGGCTGGTGGTGTACGGAGCCGAGGTGGTCAAGCGGGGCCAGAGACGTTTAGTGGACCGTTCGGATCGACGCGATCATAGCCTGTTT
>JACCSM010000411.1 GCA_013698525.1 Rubrobacteraceae bacterium | reverse complement strand
GACCTCAGCACCGGCGCCCCGCAGTAGCTCCAGGTTCTCCCGGTACAGAAAGCTGAACGATGGTCCTGCCGCGACAGCCACGCGGACACCCTCCGATAGATCCAGGTCCGGAGACTCCGGACTCCAGCGCTTGACTCCTAGAGGTCCTGCGGAACAGGCAAGTCTCACTATGCCGTCGAGGTTTAGAGAACGGGAGATCACCGTTCCGAGAGAATCGAGCTCGCGGGCGGCCTCCCCACGGCGCTCGGCGACGGGGACGAGGCCGAGATGCCTGTCCGGCGTCACTATTTCCTCATTGCGGCGCAGGACGCCGAGGACGGGGATGCCGAGTGGTCTAAGGGCTTCGCGGAGCATCTCTTCGTGGGCCTCTGAGCCGACACGGTTGAGGACGATACCAGCGACTCTCGACTTCGGGTCGAATGTCGAGTATCCGTGGACTATGGCCGCCACGGAGCGGGCCATCGCCCTGGCGTCGACGACGAGCACTACGGGCGCTTCGAGCAGCCTGGCGACGTGGGCTGTCGAGGCGAGATCCCCGCCTCCCTTGCCGTCGAAGAGGCCCATGACGCCTTCGATCACGGCTATATCAGCTCCCTGTGCGCCGTGGGCGAAGAGTGGGCCGATGAGGTCGGGGCCGGAGAGGAAAGCATCGAGGTTGCGTCCAGGCCGACCGGCGGCGAGGGTGTGGTACGAGGGGTCTATAAAGTCGGGGCCGACCTTGAATGGGGCGACCCTGTAGCCCTCTGACGAGAGCGCGGCCATAAGTCCCGAGGCAATAGTCGTCTTGCCGACCCCCGAGTGGGTACCAGCGACCACTATGCGGGGGGTGTCTACCACTCTATGCCCTTCTGTCCCCTGTAGCCTTCGTCGAAGGGGTGTTTGACCTTGTTTACCTCGCTTACGAGGTCGGAGATCTCCACCAATTCCGGCGGAGCGTCGCGGCCTGTGATGATGACGTGCTGGAAGCCTGGACGGTTCTGGAGTACCTCAACGACCTCGTTCGTATCCACCCAGCCGAACTTCATGGGATAGGTGAACTCGTCGAGGAGCAACATGTCGTAGGTCTCGTCCGCGAGACGGCGCTTGACCTCCTCCCAGCCTTCGCGGGCTAGGTCGGCGGAGTGCTCAAGGTCCTTTACGGTCCACGTCCATCCGTCGCCCTGTTTGAACCAGTCGATGTTGCCCAGGGCCTCGGCGGCCTTCTGTTCGCCGACGTTCCACTTGCCGCTCTTGACGAACTGGTAGACCCCGATGCGGTAGCCGCGTGCCCAGCCCCTGAGCATGACCCCGAAGGAGGCCGTGGACTTGCCTTTGCCGTGGCCTGTGTTGACGATGAGGAGAGGCCTCTCCCTGTTCGACCTCCTTCTCAGCCGCTGCTCTCTAGGTTCCCTTGTCTCCCGCGTCTCGCTCACGCCACCCTTCTCCTCTCGACAAGCTCGACCAGCGACTCGGCCCGCAGTCCCTCGAGGCGCAGGCACCGCGCCCCCATCGCCCCGGCCAACGCTTCCGCCACCCCAAGCCGCACGTACCCTTCCTCGGTGTCGACCACGAACGAAGTTGCCCCGAGAGAGCGCAGTCGCGCAGCGGCCGTCAGCGGATCTGGCCCCGTCGTCGCCCTCCCGTCGGTCAGCAGGACCAGCAGCGGTCTACGCTCCCTGTCGCGCAGTTCCTCCCTTTTTAGCACCTCGGCGGCCTTCTCGAGGCCGGCCGCAAGGGGCGTACGGCCTCCCGTCGGGAGCTCTTTCAGTCGCGGGGCAGCAAGCTCCACGCTTGATGTCGGGGGCAGGAGTATCCTGGCTTCCTCTTTGCGGAAGGAGATCAGGGCGACCTTATCCCGGCGCTGGTAGGCGTCGTTCAGCAGCGAGAGGACGGCGCCCTTCACGGCGGACATGCGTTTGTGCGCGGCCATAGAGCCGCTCGCGTCGACGAGGAAGAGGATCAGGTTCCCCTCCCGTCCCTCTCTGACGTTCTCCCGAAGATCACCCGGACGCACCACGAAGTTCGTCCCCTCCCGCCCGCGCGCCATCTGGTGCGGCGCGGCGGCCCTGATCGTCGCCGCCAGCGCCACGTCCCTCGGTCTCCCTCCGTTCTCCCTATCCGCGACAGGATGCCCGGTCTCACCCGAGACCCGGCTCCTGCGGCCGAGGGGTCCGCCCTTGCCCTTCTCGGGGGCCTCGAGCCGCACGGGGGCGAACGGATCCGCCGCAGCGTGGCTCCGCTCTCCTGCCCCGGTCCGCGCCTCAGAAGGCTCTGGGTCCCGTGCGCCGAGAGAATCCTCGCCCCTATCCTCGCCCGTAGGTGCCTGGGTCGCACCACCGTCAGGACCGTCGGGCGGATCGGGGTCCTCAGAGAGGGCGTTCTCGAGGTCCTCGGGGTCCATGCCAGGCTGCTCGAAAGGGCCGCGTCTGCGGCGGTGCGAGAGGGCCAGCAGGGCGGCCCGCTTCACGTCGTCGAGAAGCACCTCGTTCCTGGCGTCCCAGGCGGCGAGCGTACGCGCGGTCTTCGCCGTTACGAGGTCGCCGCGCAGGCCATCGACGCCGAGTTCTGCGCAGAGAATCGAGATCCTGAACAGAATATCCTCGTCCAGATGCACCTCAGGAAGCCGCATACGGGCCGATTCTACAGATGCGGCGAGCTCCTCGTCCGCGGCCGACCATACTCCGGCGAACTCCTCAGGGGCAGCCTCGTAGTGCAGGCGGCGGCGTACGACCTCGACCCTATCCGCGGGCTCAGGGCTGCCGGAGACCTCGACGGTGACGCCGAAGCGGTCAAGGAGCTGGGGGCGGAGATCACCCTCCTCCGGGTTCATCGTGCCGACCAGGATAAAGCGGGAAGGGTGGCGCACGCTAACACCCTCGCGCTCGACGTGGTTCACGCCCATCGCCGCCACGTCCAGAAGCAGGTCGACGAGGTGGTCTGAGAGAAGGTTCACCTCGTCAACGTACAGGATGCCCCTGTGAGCAGCCGCCAGCAACCCTGGCTCGAACGCCTTCCTCCCCTCCGAGAGCGCCTTCTCGATGTCAAGAGTCCCGGCGAGACGGTCCGTGCTCGCCCCCACAGGCAATTCCACCAACCTGACCGGCCTCTTCTCGGTGGGCGCGTCGGGCGGGTGTGGGCCTGCCGGGCATTCCGGGTTGGGGGCAGCAGGGTCGCATGAGTAGGGACAGCCGGAGACGACCTGGATGCTTGGCAGTAGCCTCGCCAGTGCTCGCACCGCCGTGGACTTCGCCGTCCCCTTCTCGCCGCGCACCAGCACGCCCCCGACCTCAGGGGAGACGGCGTTGACCAGGAGCGCCAGTTTCAAATCTTCCTGGCCCACGATGGCTGAGAATGGATAGGGATGCCTGTACGCGTTCACGAGATACCTTCCTCCAGCATCCCCTCGTTCTCCAGATAAACCTGTTTCAGAGCTTCGAGGTCCTGGGCGTCCGGCTCGGACCACAGACCGCGTTGCGCCGCCTCGAGCAGACGCTCCGAGATGGCGCGCAGGGCCCAGGGATTGGACTGCTGCATGAAGTCTCTTACTCTCTCGTCGAGGACGTACTTCCTGGTTACGTCCCGGTACATCCAGTCTTCGACGACGCCTGCGGTGGCGTCGTAGCCGAAGAGGTAGTCAACGGTGGCCGATAGCTCGAAAGCACCCTTGTAGCCGTGGCGCTGCATGGCGTTGATCCACTTCGGGTTGGCGACACGGCTACGGAAGACGCGGCGGGCCTCTTCGGAGAGGTCCCTCGTCTTCACCCTCGATGGGTCTGCGGAGTCGCCGATGTACGCCTTCGGGTCGCGGCCCGTCAGGGCGCGGACGGCGGCGATCATGCCGCCGTGGTACTGGAAGTAGTCGTCGGAGTCGAAGAGGTCGTGCTCGCGGTTGTCTATATTCTTTACGGCAACCTCCGTCCTGCGCAGGTTGGACTCCATCGCCTCCCGCGCCTCGACGCCGTCTAATCCTCTACCATAGGCATACCCTCCCCAGACGGCGTAGACCTCCGCCAGATCCTCGTCGGTACGCCAGTTGCGGGCGTCCATCAGGGGGAGGAGGCCGGCGCCGTAAGCGCCCGGCTTGGACCCGAAGATGCGAGTGGTAGAGCGGCGTTCGTCGGCGCCCTGGCTCTTCTCCTCGTCGGCGTGCTTCTTGACGAAGTTCATCTCCGCGGGCTCTTCGAGGCCGGCGACGGTGGTGAAGGCCTCGTCGAGGAGGGAGATCAGGTTCGGAAAAGCGTCCCTGAAGAAGCCGCTGATCCTGACGGTAACGTCCACGCGAGGCCGCCCCAGCTCCTGGAGGGGAATCACCTCGAGCCCGACGACCCGCCGCGACTCCTCGTTCCACACGGGCCGCACGCCGAGCAGGGCGAGGATCTCGGAGACGTCGTCGCCCTGGGTTCTCATGGCTGCCGTCCCCCACACCACGATGCCGACCGTCTCCGGATAGCGGCCCTCTTCTTCCAGATAGCGCCGCAACAGGTCGTCCGCGAGCCCCTGCCCGACCTCCCAAGAGAGCGCGCTAGGCAGCGCCTTCGGGTCTACTGAGTAGAAGTTGCGCCCTGTCGGGAGCACGTTCACCAGCCCCCGCGTAGGAGAGCCTGACGGCCCCGCAGGCACGTATCCGCCCCCGAGGCCAGAGAGGAGGTTCCCCATCTCCTCTGGCGTACGCATCAGGCGCGGAACGACCTCATCAGCCGCAAAGCGCAATGACCGCTCCACGCCGGCGTCGGCGAGGCCGAGCGTCTCCTCGCATACCGTGCCTGCAGAGTCTGCGTCCCAGCCACGCTCCTCGAGCGCGAGAAGCAGGGCCTGCTGCGCCTCCTCCAACCTGTCGAGGAGATCTGAGGCCGTCGCCACTGTTGCGGGGAAGCGTTCGGCGAGCCCTGGCGGGGCCTCGACCTTCGTGCCGCCGTGCTCCGCGAGGAGCTTCTCGTCGAGGCCGAAGGCGGAGCCGGCGGCGCGGCGCAATCCAGGGACCTCACCGGCGCCGAGGCGCAGGATCGAGGCGAGGAGGTGGCGCAGGGGCTCGCTCTCGGGCGTCTCGCCGAGGACGTGGAGGCCCCCGCGGATGGGGAGGTCCTTTATCTCGCAGAGGTATCCGTCGACGTGGGTGAGGAAGTCCGAGAACTCCTCGGGCTGCTCCTCGACGCCGAGGTCGCGGTGGAGCTCCGCTTCGCGCAGGGTCTCCCAGATCCTGACCCTTATCGCTGGGAGCTTCGAGGGGTCGAGCGTCTCTACCTGGTAGTACTCATCGAGGAGTTGCTCTAACTTCGCCAGATCGTCGTAAGTCTCGGCGCGGGTCATCGGTGGGATCAGGTGGTCTACCACGGTCGCGTGCGCCCTCCTTTTGGCCTGCGTCCCCTCGCCAGGGTCGTTGACGACGAAGGGATAGAAGAGCGGCACGCCGCGCAGGGCGGCATCGGGGGCGCACGAGGGCGAGAGGCCCAGGGATTTGCCGGGCAGCCATTCCAGAGTACCGTGCTTGCCGAGGTGGACGATCGCGTCAGCGCCGAACTCCTCGATCATCCACCAGTAAACGGCAAGGTAATGGTGTGTCGGCGGGAGGTCGGGGTCGTGGTAGATCGCGATCGGGTTCTCCCCGAATCCCCGCGGCGGCTGGATACCCACGAAGACGTTCCCGAACGAGAGTCCAGCCACCACAAAATCTCCATCGTCCACGTAAAGATCACCCGGCGGCCTCCCCCAGTGCTCCTCGACCCCGCTTTGCAGGTCCTCGGGAAGCCGGCCGAACCATTCTGCGTAGCGTTTCGAATCCAGACGGCCTGCGGCGTAGCCGAGCTGGTCCCCGGTCAGGAACTCCAGATCATGGCCTCCAGCGGCGATGAGCGAGTGGATGAGATCATCCCCATCTTCAGGCGCACCTTCGACCGCGTAGCCGGCCAGGCGCAACGCGTCGAGCAACCTGATGGCGCTCGCCGGGGTATCCAGCCCCACGGCGTTCCCTACCCGAGAGTGCTTTGTCGGGTAGTTGGAGAGCAAGATGGCGACCTTCTTCTCCTGGTTCGGGGAGCGCCCGAGGCCGGCGAAGCGCGCCGCGAGCCCGGCGAGCCGGGCGGTGCGTTCGGGGTCGGCTCTGTAGAGGGTGAGCGGTGCGCCGACGGGCGAGTCAACGCCCAAGCGTTCCTTGAACGAGAAGGGGACCCCGATGATGCGCCCGTCGAACTCCGGTATCGCCACCTGCCAGGCTGTGTCGAGCGGGGAGAGACCGGCGTCCGAGGCGAGCCAGGCCTCGCGCGTCGAGGTCGTGCAGATGCCCTGTACGACCGGGACGCCGAGCTCTTCGAGGGCAGGGACGTCCCACTCCAGCCATCCCTCGGGCGAGCCGGATCTTCGGGCGTCCGCCGCGTTGGACCCACCACCAGCGAGGACGGTAGTTACAAGGCAATCTACCCTGTTTTTCAGCAACTCCAGGGCTGGTACACGTCCTTCAGGACCTGCGCGCAACGAGTAGCAGTACACAGGCAGGGCGTCGGCCCCGGCCTCGTCCAAGGCATCGACGAGATCGTCCACAAAGGCTGTATTCCCGCTCATCCAGTGCGCGCGGTAGAAGACCACACC
>JACCSM010000387.1 GCA_013698525.1 Rubrobacteraceae bacterium | reverse complement strand
CGCGGGCGGTGCGCAGGCCCGCATCCCCGGTGTCGCCGCCTTCGGAGGCGCCGAGGAGGGCTTCGGGGACGAGCGTCTGCTCGGCGGTCACGGTCGCGCGGAAGTCGGGTGCGTTCTCGGGGGCGGCGGTTACGCGCAAGAGGAGATCTTTCTCAGTAAGCCTCTCGGGCGGCTCGCCCTGGGCGCCGGCCCCAACGGTTACCGCGCCGACGCCGAGCGCCGCGACGAGGATGAGGCCCAAGGCCACGGTCAAGACTCGCTTCGGGATCCGTCCGGTTCTCGCTCCATCCATGACAACGTCTCCTCGCGCCGACTCTGCTCCAGCCCCTTGGACCTTTCTAGTCTATCCTACGAACGAGGATCAGGAATGCGTTCGCGCACACTATAGCCGGGCCAGGGACGCCCGAGGCCCGATGACCGGCAGGTGCTGTGCGCCATACTCTGGGTATGGATACTGGAGCTTCGTGACGGGAGCTGCCAGAAGAGAAATTTGGGCCCAACAGTACAGCCCGCTGTAGGTACCGCAAGTGGCTCAAAGAGGGGCTCTGGTCTCGGATAGTCCAGGCACTCGGGCGTTGACGGTGCGAATTGTAACTGTCACTGTAGGATTAGATAGTCAAGGCGACCAAGACAGCGTTCTTATGGTTGTGAGCGCTCTAGCTTCTTTAGAAGCGGGATTATCACTTTGACGCAGCAAAGATTCGGCGGGCGCGCTAGAATGGCGGCATGCACAAGGTACTCCCCCCGTCGCCGTTTCGGTCGATATGGACATTTCTCGCATATTGTCTTACCTTTTCCACCCCTGTGTGGAAGCTGCTTTCCTTCTTGGGAATCGTGGACTTGATAGCGAACTACGCCGACTCAAGCTACGCCGACTCAATAGGGAGTGTTTTGGCTCACCCTTTGGGCATGTGGATTCCGGTTGCTGCTGGCTTTGGGTTGCTAATGTGGATTAACTACAGGGAGCGTTCGGAACTGAGTGCGCCATCAATGCCGTCCACGACGCAGCCAGAACCCAGCGACGCCGCCCATAGCTACCCTCCGCCACAAAAGCTGCCGCGCGATGCGGCATCCAGAACGAGTCTGAACGGCATATCGTTTCGCCTTGCAGAATTCTCAACACACCGAGATGGCACTATTCGCAACATCACTTTTGAGAACTGCACGCCGCACGGACCAGGGATACTTGATCCCCAGGGTAGCACGTTCATCCACACCGACTTCATCACGGAGCCCGATTACGGCTATCCCGAGTCTCTCTTTTACCTAGCGGTTCGCAACCGGGAATGGTATGCGGGCCTCATAGTAGTTCGCAACTGCGTATTCCGAAGATGTACATTTGTGGAAATCGGGATACTAGGAATTCCGGATACTATTCAGAAATTCCGAGACCATATCGCTAAAGGTACAGATGTGCAGATTGACCAGTGGTCGCCATAGACGCTCGTAACGCACTTCCGCTAGTCCTCTATCAGCTTCGCGTAAGGCAGCGTTTCGGCCAGCAGGAGCTTGAGCATCGCGTCCCTAAACATGTAGGGATTCTCGCGGTTGTTGAAGCGAAACTCCAATTCGTCCAGATAGGCGTCAAGGTGCTTCGCGCTGACCTGATGGTAGCTACCGATGATGGAACGCTTCAAAAGGCTCCATACGTTCTCCATGCCGTTGGTGTGAACGTTGCCCCTAACGTACTCCCCTTCGCTGTGGTTGACCGTCTCATGCTCGGTGTCTTCATCTGCCACGCCCTTGTAAGCGTCCCATTCGTCGGTATAGATGGCCTCAACATCGCCAGAGACGTTCTCACGGATGAAGCCGTGCAACGTTTCCCGATCTCTGCCCCTGACCACCTGAAGGCAGATGTTCCCATCACGTTGAAGGGCACCCACGACCACGGTCTTGTTGCCCTTGTAGCCCCGCCCCTCACCTTCGGCCTTGCCGCCCACGAAGGTTTCATCGGTCTCGACAATGCCCTTCAAGAGTTGGGCGTCAACCTCGTTCAAGGCGGCGCGGATACGATGGCAGAGATACCACGCTGTCTTGTAGCTGACATTCAGAGTGCGCTTGAGCTGATTCGCGCTAACGCCCTTCTTGGACTCTATAATGAGGTAGACAGCCAAAAACCACTTCCAAAGGGGAAGGTGGGAATCGTGAAAGATGGTGCCAGCGGTGACGGAGAACTGGTAGCGGCATGAACGGCATTGGTACTGGTGCCTATCCTCTACGCTGGCGACGTTCTTTGATTCGCAGCGGGGGCACTCTACCCCGTCAGGCCAGCGCAACTCTTTCAGGCGAGCGCGGCAACTGCCTTCACTGTGGTAGCGCTCGATCAAGTTCACAAGGTTTATCTCTTGCTCTTTTAGCATGGGAGGTGTCCTAGATGCCCCGAAGAAAGAAGCGCGCCACCGAAATGACGACCGACGAGTTCATGAAGGATTTGTTCCCCAAAAAGGTACGAGATAAAGCCAAAGAAGTTGCTGAAAAGTCCCGCAAAGATA
>JACCSM010000374.1 GCA_013698525.1 Rubrobacteraceae bacterium | reverse complement strand
AGTTCCTGGAGTCGGCAACCGACGGCCGTGGGGAAGGCGGCTTCGGCTCCTCAGGCCCCTAGCGTGAGGTTCGTTGCTAAACTGCGGCCGGATTGAACGCGACCACCCACGCCGTCTTCGGGGTCGCGGCCCTGGCCGGCGCCGCACTCGTCGCAGGGGCCGAACCGCCCGCCTACGTCTACCCTGCCGCCGTCGCCGCAGCCTGGCTGCCCGACGTAGACAACCCGCGCAGCACCCTGGGCAATGGTCTGAGCCGGATGAAAAATCCTACTCTCAACCTCCTGAGCCGGCCCTTGAGCTGGGCCTTGAGGACGACGTCTTTCGTGCTCGTCAGGACCGTCGGCCACCGCACCCTGACCCATTCGCTGGTAGGTGTTTTCCTCTTTTCACTGACGGTTTGGCTGCTGTTGGGAGGTTTTCCGAACCTCGTCCTCGCCCTCGTCGCCGGCTACGCCTCGCACGTCTTCGCCGACGCGCTCAACACCCGCGGTGTGCCGCTCCTTTGGCCTGCGGGGAAGCCGTTCAGGTTGCTGCCCGGTGGTATCAGATCCGGCGGAGCCGTCGAGGTCGCCGTGGCCCTCGTGGCCCTTGCCTTCACGCTCTACGCCCTACTCCTGCTCTATCCGGGATTGCGTGGTGCGATCGGTCTCCAGCCAATCTAGCGTCTTTCTGCTCGCAGGGTGCGTGGCCTTTCCTCGCGCTTCGTTGTGGGCTATGGCGCGCCGCAACGACTCCAGGGCCGCCCCGTTGAGGTCCTCCCTGGCCAGGCGGCGCACGCGTCCCACGCTCAGGTAGTCGCGGGCAGGTTCGATCTTGTCAGCGACATAAAGCACGAGCGCGAACGGACCCATCCCCGGCCTCCCCGTCGTGTGGGCCATGACCGCCTCGAGAACCTCCCCGTCATCGATGCCAAGCTCGCGCCTTGCCAGCTCGGCGGCCACGGGCCCGTGCAGGAGCTTCGGGCTCTGCCGTTCCGGATCACCTACCTGAAGGTTCCATTTATCGGCCAGCTTCAGGAACTCTTCAGATCCCATCTCGCGGGCGGCGTCGTGCAGCAGGGCGGCCAGTCGCACCCTGTCCGCATCGAGACCGTGGGCCAGCGCCAGGTTCTCGGCGGTGTCGGCCACCCTCAGGGTGTGTTCGTAACGTGCTTTCGAGAGCCGGGAATGGGCGAAAGCGTCGGCCTCTTCGAGGAGCGTGTGGGTTTTCGCATGGTCATCCATCCGGCGGATTGTAGAATACCCGCGTGCATGATGGGAAAAACATAGAGAGCGCCGAGATCGTGACCGTAGGGACCGAGATGCTCCTCGGCGACCTCGTGGATACGAACACGGTCTGGATCAGCCAGCGCCTCGCCGCGCTCGGGGTGGGTATCTACCGACACACCACCGTCGGGGACAACTCAGAGAGGATCGTCGCAGCCCTGCGCGAGGCCGCCTCCAGCTCCGACCTGGTGGTCACCACGGGAGGCCTCGGCCCGACCTCAGACGACCTTACCAACGCCTGCATCTCGACCCTGACGGGCCGCGAGATGGTCGAGTACCAGGAGGCTCGGGAACACGTGGACAGGATGTTTGCGAAGTTCGGCCGCGAGCCGACGGCCAACAACTACAAGCAGGCCCTCTTCCCCGAAAGGACAGAACTGATCCCCAACCCGGTCGGGACGGCGATGGGGGCGCTTGTGGAATGGGAGGGGACCCTCTTCGCCACGCTCCCAGGAGTGCCCTCGGAGATGAAGAGCATGTTCGAGGCGACGCTCGAGCCCCTGATCCGGGCCCGCAGCGAAGGCTCCATCGTCTCCAAGACCCTCCACTTCGCCGGCATCGGGGAGTCCGCGCTCGCGGAGAAGGTCCAGGAGTTCCTCGACGCCACCGACCCCCCGGTCGCCCCACTGGCGAGCCAGGGCAGGGTGCGCCTGCGCATCACGACCAGGGCCGCCACCGAGAGGGAGGCGCAGGAGAAGATAGCTCCGGTCGAAAAAGAGGTCATCGCCCGCCTCGGCGATTACTACTTCGGCGAGGACGACGAGACCCTCGAAGGTGCGGTTGGACGCCTGCTCCAGGAGCGGGGTGCCACCCTGGCCCTCGCAGAGAGCTGCACGGGGGGCCTCCTCGCCAAGCGCCTGACGGACATGCCGGGATCTTCCGCATACTTCGGTGAGGGATTCGTTACCTACTCCAACGAGTCCAAAGAGCGCCTGCTCGGGGTGCCGCACGCCACGATCGTGGACCACGGCGCCGTCTCAGAGCCCGTGGCGCGCGAGATGGCCGAGGGCGCGCGCAGGGTCTCAGGCGCCGACTACGGCCTCTCGGTCACCGGAATAGCAGGTCCTGACGGCGGGACGGAGGAGAAACCCATCGGGCTCGTCTTCGTCGGGATCTCCGATCCGGAGGACACGTTCGCGGAGAAACTCGACCTCACCGCCTGGGCCCGTTCCAGGGACTCGATCCGCGAGCGGAGCGCGAACAGGGCCTTCGACCTCATGAGGCTTCGCCTCGAAGAGAACCAATCTTGAGCATTACCCTTGCTGGATACGATATGCGGTAGTAAACTTCGCGGAATTGAAGGCACGCGAGAGGAGGTGATCCAGATAGACGCATCGAGTAGTAGTCGCGGGTATCTTCTGGGAGAGGTGGCTCTGACCTAGGCCCACCAAAACACCCGGCGGGATCCTGGGTTACTTTATCCGCCTCCCATGTCGTGAAGGCGGACGTGCTGAAAAACGGGATACCTG
>JACCSM010000356.1 GCA_013698525.1 Rubrobacteraceae bacterium | reverse complement strand
GAGTTGGTTGGGCTGCGGCATGTACTCGTCGAAGGCTTCTTTGGCGAGCCCGACCATCCCGGGATGGGCGACCCAGGTCCCGTCGTGGCCGTCCTTCGCCTCGCGCTCCTTGTCCTCGCGCACCTTGTCGTTGGCGAACTCCGTCCACTCGGGGTCGTCGCTGCGTGGGATCTGGGCCGCCATCCCCCCTATCGCGTGCGCGCCGCGCTGGTGGCAGGTCTTGATGGTAAGCAGCGAGTAGGCGCGCATGAAAGGGACCGTCATCGTCACTGAGTTGCGGTCGGGGAGGAGCATGTCCTGCTCGCGGAACTTCTTGATGTAGGAGAAGATGTAGTCCCACCGGCCACAGTTGAGACCCGCGGAGTGCTCGCGAAGCTCGTATAGGATCTCGTGCATCTCGAACGTCGCGAGTATCGTCTCGATCAGGACCGTAGCCTTTATGGTCCCCCGCGGTATGCCGAGCTCGTCCTGGGCCAGCTCGAAGACGTCGTTCCATAACCTCGCCTCGAGGTGGCTCTCCATCTTCGGCAGGTAGAAGTAAGGGCCCGAGCCATTGTCTAGCAGCGTCTGCGCGTTGTGGAAGAAGTACAACCCGAAGTCGAAGAGACCGCCTGGGACCTGTTCCCCGTCCACGAGCATGTGCTTCTCGAAGAGGTGCCAGCCGCGCGGCCTCGCCAGGATGACAGCAACGTCTTCGTTCAGCTCGTAGTGCTTGCCCGTGTTCGGGTCGTCGAAGGCGATGGTGCCTTCGATGGCCTCTTTCATGTTGAGCTGGCTCTCCAGCATGTTGTGCCAGGTGGGGCAGTTGGCATCCTCGAAGTCGGCCATCCAGCAGCTCGCCCCCGAGTTGAGCGCGTTGATCGTCATCTTGCGGTCGGGCGGTCCCGTCAGCTCGACGCGCCGGTCCTGAAGGTCGTCGGGGACCAGGGGGATCTCCCAGTCGCCATCCCTGACGTCCCGCGTCTCGGGCAGAAAGTCGGGCATCTCGCCTGCGCTGATCCTCTCCTGCCGCTCGGCACGCTTGGCGAGGAGGTCGTCCACCCTTCCCCTATACTCCCGCGAGAGCTTCGCCACGAAAGCGACCGCCTCGGGCGTCAGTATCTCCGCGAACTCGTCAGGGACTTCGGCCGTAACCTCGATCCCCTCGGCGTAGGCGCGCGTCTTGTCCGTCATAACCTCCGGCTCCTCTCTACAGCTTCCAGAGCGAAGCTACTCTAGCAAGCCACGCGCCTGGACGCTCGGATCCGGGGTCGACCTCAAGCCGCAGTCCTGGCCTCTCGACGTTCCTCCCTGATGACCCTGTGCACATAGACGATGCACGAGGTCGGCACGCACCGCCACCTGTAGAGGACCCGGTACTCGTCGAAACCTAGCATCACCCGCATCCCGATGGCCGGCGTACCTTCCTCATATCGGCGCTCGATGATCTCCTCCGTCTGCGGGTCCCTATACTGTACCGGAATCATAGATCGCTCCTCTCCATCTCTCTGTCCTGCAGACAAGATAACAACCCCCCTGATATTATTCCAATCGTTTGCATGTATCGCAGATATAAGTAAAACTTATATCTGCAAGCTGGTCAGCATTTCAGCACGCCGCCTGCGGCGGCTTGTCAGCTTGTCAGCAAGAGCCAAGAGGCTGACTAGCTGAAATGCTGAAAGCGCCCGACAGGGCGCGTGCTGACTAGCTGAAATGCTGACCAGCCGGCGACCGAAGGGAGAGGGCGTGCTTTTTCGACAATTGGAATGCTTTCTGGCGGTAGCACGGCTGGGGAACTTGAGCCGGGCTGCTGAGGAGATGTACCTTACGCAGCCGACTTTGACGGCGCGGCTCAAGGCGCTCGAGGAGGAGCTTGGGGAGCCGCTCTTTGTAAGGACGAGCCGTGGGATGCGGGTCACGGAGGCCGGCAGGGAGTTTTTGCCTTATGCGACCCGGATCGTGGGCGGTTTCGAGGAGGGCAAGAGGCGGTTAGAGGAGCTCAGGGGGGCTTCTGGGGGGCGGCTCAGGATCGGGGCTTCCCCCGGCGTTGGGACGTACGCGTTGCCCGGGCTCTTGGAGAGGTTCGCGGCGGCGCATCCGAGGGTCTCGATCTCTGTGAGGACGGGGCATTCCGAGGCAATCCTCGAGATGACCCTAAGAGAAGAGGTGCAGCTCGGCCTTACGCGGGCGATGCGCCACCCCGAGATCGAGAGCCTGCCGCTCTACGATGACGAGCTGGTGCTCCTCGTAGATCCGGGGCACCGATTCACCAGGCGGGGGACGGCGAGCCTGACCGAGATCGGTGAGGAGCAGCTCATCTTCTTCGACCATGACTCCAGCTATTTCGAGCAGACGCACGCCCTGCTCCGGAACGCAGGCATAAGGGAACTCAGGACAATGGAGGTGGACAACATCGAGGCCGCCAAGAGGATGGTCGAGCACAGGCTCGGGGTCGCTTTTCTGCCAAGGACGGCCGTTGTCAGGTCGGTCTCGGCCGGTAACCTCGTGCTCATAGCGGTAGAGGAGAACCCTGAGATGAGCCGCTCGATCGTAGCCCTCAAGCGCCGTGATGTCCCCGCAACGGGCCCCGTTGCCGCCTTCCTCGAAGTCGCTGACACGATGGGCGAGAAGCGGGACGCCGCGCAGCTCTCACCTTCCCTGGCTACCGAATTCGAGAATCTGCAGCTGATAGACCTGTTCACCTGATCTTGCTTTGCCAGCAATTCAGCATTTCAGCTAGTCAGCACTTCAGCTTGTCAGCCTGTTGTTCTCGCTCGTAGCCGAATGCGCGATTGGCAGGAGGTCTATATCTCAGCGAATCGCTTCAGGGGGAGCGGTTAGGAGTGGTCCTGCGGCCGAAACCCCATGCTGCTATCGGTGCGGGAGCGGCCTGTGCGGCAAGAACGGATCTTGAGCCTGCTCTGGGGCGCGGCTAGTTGCCTCCTCCACCGTCGCCGCCACTGCCGCCATCCCCTCCACCACCATCGAACCAGCTACCGCTATCTCCGTTGTGACCATGGTCTCCGTCTCCGAAAGGCCCGTAGTAGCCGCCCGCAGCGCCACTTCCGCCGACTCTCCCGCCACGACGACGGACGCCAATGATGACGCTTGCGATTACTATCACTACGACTACGCCTACAATTGCCAGAATAGCACCCACCAGAACTCTCCCTTTACAGATCTTCCCACATCCGGGCTTCAGTCTACCTTCGGGCGCTCTGCGGTTACAACTCGCAGGTGCTACACGTCGCTTGTCTGTTCCGGGCGGTTCGCGAACCGCCCCTACCACGTGACGCCCGATTTCCCGGATATATCCTGATGCCTGATGCAACGGTTTGCTGCCCCACCGTTTGGTGTATCGGAGCACGAATGCGTGTACCTGCGGATCGTATACTCTGCGGGTTACTCAAAGAGACTATTTACAGAGGTGTGACGAGTGGACCTGAAGACGATCGTTGTTATGGAGGGTGACCAGACGGGCCAGGAGTTGCTCGAGGAGGCCTTACGGGTGCTCGACCCTGCGGTAACCGGCCTCGACCTGGATTTCGCGCGCTACGACCTGTCGCTCGACAACCGGCGGGCCACAGACAACGAGGTTGTGCACCAGGCGGCTGCGGCCATGAAAGAGACCGGATTCGGCATAAAGGCCGCGACCGTTACGCCGGAGGAACCTGACGACGTGGGCTCGCCCAATGCGATCCTGAGAACGGGGA
Source organism: Rubrobacteraceae bacterium (assembly GCA_013698525.1). Lineage (GTDB taxonomy): Bacteria > Actinomycetota > Rubrobacteria > Rubrobacterales > Rubrobacteraceae > Rubrobacter_D. The sequence continues at coordinate 913 of JACCSM010000356.1, read as the reverse complement.
TCGACGGGACCGTTATCGTGCGTACGGGAAGGCGCATCCCCGGTGTCAACCCGACGAGCGGCGTGCACGCCCCTATCTCCGTGGTCCGCATGGCCGTCGATGACGCCTACGGGGCGAAGGAGTGGCGCGAGGGCGAGGGGCTAGACGAGGTTGCCTTCAGGACCGAGAAGATCTCACGCCGGGTCTGCCGCGGCGTCTCCGAGTTCGCATTTATTCAGGCGCGCAAGATGCGGGCCAAGGTCTTCGGTGGCCCCAAGTACACCGTCTCCCCCGTCTACGAGGGGATGCTCAAAGAGGAGATGGACCGTGCCGCACAGAACAGCCGCGACGTCCGCTACGACCCCCAGCTCATAGACGCCACCTACGCGCTTCTGTTGACCACCTACGGCGAGCCACTCGTCATCCCCACCCTCAACCGTGATGGCGACTGCATCTCGGACCTCGTGATGCAGATGTTCGGCTCCATAGCGGGGGCCGAGTCGCTCCTTCTCTCGCTCGACGAGGAGGAGAACCCCGAGACTGTCATGGCCGAAGCGCCGCACGGCACGGCTCCTTCGCTGGCGGGCAAGAACGTCGCCAACCCCATGTCCATGATCCTGGCCGGGGCCGCGCTCCTCACCTTCTTCCACGAAGAGGACGCTAGCCGCGTCTCACGCGCCATCTACGAGGCGACCTTCGAGACCATCCTCGACGGTGTGAAGACCGCCGACCTCGGTGGTTCGGCGGGCACCACCGAGTTCACCGATGAGATCATACGCCACATCAGGACCAAGCTCGAAGTTTGGAGCGCGCTCGCATGAGCGCCTACAGAAGGACCCTCAGCCTCGGCGCCATCTCAGGCCTGCGCTCCATGTCGGGACCGGCCTTCGTGTCGCTGGCGGCGAGCAATGGAAATCTGGACCTCGAAGGAACC
>JACCSM010000323.1 GCA_013698525.1 Rubrobacteraceae bacterium | reverse complement strand
GGATGCCGAAGTTGACCATCTTCGCCCTCCGCCTGAGCTCAGGCGTTACGCTCTCCATGCGCACGTCGAAGACCTCTGAGGCGGTGCGCGTGTGTATGTCCTCGCCGCTGGTGAACGACTCGACGAGGGCCGGTTCTTCGGTCATGTGGGCCAGAATCCTGAGCTCTATCTGGGAGTAGTCGGCGACCACGAGCCTGCGGCCTGGCGAAGCGGTGAACGCGTCTCTGATCCGCACTCCCATCGCTGTGCGGACCGGGATGTTCTGCAAGTTGGGCGAGTCACTCGAGAGGCGACCCGTGGCCGCCCGCGTCTGGTGGAGGGTGCTATGTATGCGACCTTCTGCGGAGATGAGCTTGACCAGCCCGTCTATGTAGGTGCCCCTGAGCTTGGTCAACTCACGATACTCGGTTATGCGGTCGGCCACTGGATGCTCTATGGCGAGCTGCTGCAAGACCTTGGCGTCAGTGGAGTAGCCGGTCTTGGTCTTTCTGACGGGTGGTATGCCCATCTTCTCGAAGAGGACCTCGCCGAGTTGCTTGGGCGAGCTTATGTTGAACTCGAAGCCGGCGTCCTCGTAGATTTGCTGCTCCAGCCCCGAGATGCGGCCTTCCAGCTCCTCTCCGACCTCTTCGAGGGTAGAGGCGTCGACGGGCATCCCGATCTCCTCTATCTCCCCTAGCACGTCGGCGAGCGGGAGCTCGACGTCGTAGTAGAGCCTGGCGAGGCCCATCTCCTCCAACTCTTCCTCGAGCCTCGGCGAGAGCGCGTACACCAGCGCAGCCCTCCTTGCAGCTTCCATGACAGCCCTATCCTCGTGGCCGACCTCGACCTCGGCTATCCCCCTCTCCGCAGCGAGCGTTTCGAGCTCGTAGCTCCCCAGCCCCGGCTTCACGAGGTACGCCGCGAGATAGGTGTCGAAATCCGCCCCACGCACCCCGAGCCTCTTGGAGTCGTGCACCTTTACGGGGCCGTCCGGCAGACTGTCAGCGACGCGCACTTCGTCCTCCGAGACGGCGACGCACCAGCGCCCGCTCACGTCCTCGACCGGGGCTGCCGCCACGGGTTCGAAGGACAACTCGACAGGCACATCGGAGACACGCACCTCCAGACGTTCGAGCGGCGGGAGCTCCTCTCCCCCTGCGACGGGCAACTCGGTTAGTCGCGCCTCCAGGGTGCGGAACTCGTAGCGCCTGGTAATGTCTCGAATCTCCGGTGATACACCCTCGAAATGGAGCATTTCGGGGTCGAACTTCACAGGCACGTCGAAGCGCATCTTCGCTAGCTCGAGCGACATAAACGCGCTCTCCTTGCCTTCTTCCAGCTTGTTGCGCGTGCCTTTTGCGGGGATGTTCTCCAGGTTCCCGTAGACGCCATCCAGGGAGCCGAACTGCTTCAGCAGATTCGCCGCTCCCTTTGGGCCTATACCCCGCACGCCAGGGATGTTGTCCGAGGAGTCTCCCGTGAGGGCCTTGTAGTCGGGGATCTGCTCCGGCGTAACGCCGTACTCCTCGACGACCTCGTCCCTGCCGTACGTCTTCGTCTCCGAGACGCCGCGGGTAGTGCGCAGCACCTTGACCCTTCCGTCGACGAGCTGCATGGCGTCCTGGTCGCCGGTGACTATGAAAAGCTCCACGCCTTCAGGCACCTGGCGCGACATCGTCGCAAGGGCGTCGTCGGCCTCGAAGCCCTCGGCCCTGATGGCAGGGATATTCATGGCTTCGAGGATCTCATCCAGGTGGTCGAGCTGCGACCTGAGCTCCTCGGGCATGGCGGAGCGCTGCGCCTTGTACTCGGGGAAGATCTCCAACCTGAACTTGGGCATCCCCCCGTCCCACACAACCCCAAGGCCAACCTCTTCCTCCGAGTCGAGCAGCTTGAGCAACATGCTCGTGAAACCGTAGAGAGCATTGGTCGGCAGGCCGCTAGAGGTGCTTATGCTCTGCGGCAGTGCGTAGAACGCCCTGTACAGGAGTGAGTAGCCGTCAATAAGATAAACTCGCACTACCCCGATTATACCGGAGAGAAGGGCCGTTTCCCGCCTCGATCATTTTAGCATTTCAGCCGGTCAGCACTTCAGCATTTCAGCTTCTTGCTGACTTGCTTATGGCGCGATTTGCAGAGGCTCAATACCGCCGCAAATCACATTAGATGCGGTCGAAGACGAGGTTTTCGCCGCTCTTTTTCAACCAGTAGCGATCTAGTACGTAAGACAGGTACATCCGCGCTGTGATCTGCGCTGCGGACTCGTGCGAACCGGCTGCTGCGGCCTTCCTGGCCTGCTCGCGCGTCTCCCAGAGGCAGAACGACAGGCACTCGCCCCTTTCGTTGGCGTGACCTTTGAAGTACTTGAGGAGGCCGCCAGATCCTAGCGCCTCTTCGTAGGCGCGGTCGTCGTACTCGCGCAGGAGGACGAGGTCCGCGTCAGGCCGCCGCACGGAGCGGAAGACAACCAGGTAAAGCTCGTCGAAAGAGCAACCGGAGAGGCTTGACCAATCAAAGCCGTCCTGGATGGATAGGGTCGCGTAGTCTGAATGTCTGGGAGAGATTTGTAGGCAGGACTCGTACAGGTCCGCTGTTAGGTCGAGGGCCATGGATCACCTTCCTGGATCGTCTCTAGATGTCACCTCCTTGATGTGTGTATGGGCCCCGGAACCGGCCCTTCTTGCCGATAACGGTACCGCGCAGGTCCCCAGGCTCCCTCGGCGACGTGTGACCGAACCCGTAGCCGCTCCACGCGAGCTGCTTGAGCCTGAACGAAGGCGCGTAGAAAGAGAGACCCATCTCTAGTTTCTCGCCCTCGTACGGTTTCCGAACATGGCTGC
>JACCSM010000294.1 GCA_013698525.1 Rubrobacteraceae bacterium | reverse complement strand
GCGGCGACCTGGGGTATACCCTTCGCGCTCATCTGCGCCTGGTTGTAGAAGATGCGCCCGAAATGCTCCCGGTCGGGGAAGACCTCGTCCTGCAAAGGCAGGAACGCGCCTCCCGAGTCGACGAGATAGAGGCACGGCAAGTAATTCTGCTCGGCTATCTCCTGCGCCCGCAGTTGCTTTTTGACGGTCATCGGGTAGTACGTACCGCCCTTTACGGTCGCGTCGTTGGCGACGACCATCACCTCGCGCCCCGAGACGCGCCCGACCCCCGTGACTATTCCCGCGGCGGGAACACGTCCGTCGTACATACCGAACGCTGCCAGGGGCGAGAGCTCCAGGAAGGCTGTGCCAGGGTCGAGGAGGCGTTCGATCCTCTCGCGCACAGGCAGCTTGCCGCGCTCCTTATGCCTCCTCTGTGCCTTCTCCCCCCCACCTCGCCTGGCCCCTGCCGAGTGCTCGCGCAACTCTTCCGTGAGATCTCCGAAACGGACAGCGTTCTCCGCGAAGACTTCGCTCTTCGTATCCACGAGGGTCTTTAACTCGCTCATCCCTCCCCTGTTCGCATGGCTCGTCTTCCTGGGAGCATGTTAGCTACCACTCCCCTCATGCGCCACGGTACGCGTCCAGGAGCGACGTTGCAATGCAGCATGCCCGGGTCAAATAGAACCTTTACGAACTCCTACCACTTCGAGGCGGCGTTCGCGGCTACGCACGTGCATGGCTCCCTGCTCGAGAAGCGAGCATCTCCCGACTCCCTGGTCGGCCTGTGAAGATATCGGGTATCGCTCTTACGATTCAGACCCGAGCACGATGAGGAGATCTCCCGGTTCGACGTTCGTCCCCGAAGGGACGGCGATCCGCTCGACGAGACCGTCTAACGGAGCCCGGATAGCCGACTCCATCTTCATGGCTTCGATCGCCCCGATCTGCTGCCCCGCGCCGACCTTCTCGCCTTCTTCGACCGTGAGGGTCACGAGGCCGGTCATCGGTGCTGCGACGTGGGCGTCGTTGACGGGATCTGCTCTTTCGCGTACCGGGACCTCGGGCTCCAGCGAGTGGTCCTGCGCGTCGATGGGGCGTGGCTGACCGTTGAGCGTGACGTGCAACGTCCGGATTCCGCGCTCGTCTGGCTCCGTTATGGTCTCGAGCCGCATGTACAACCGGACGCCGGGTTCCAGGTCTACCGCTAGCTCCTCGCCGGTCTCGAGCCCGTAGAGGAACGCCCGGGTCGGAACGACAGAGACGTCGCCGTATCGCTCCCCTGCGGCTCGCTGCTCTTCGGTCGGACCGGGCAATAGCAGCCGGTTTAACGCAGGCCGGCGATCGTTGCCGGCGAGCGCCGAACGGTCCCCTTCGGAGAGTCGCCCATCGTCCGGCGGCCGGTCGCGTCCTTCGAGCGCCCTTGATCTGAGCGGCTCGGGCCACCCGCCCGGCGGCTCGCCCAGTTCGCCGCGCAGGAACCCGATGACGCTGTCAGGCAGATCGTAGCGGCCGGGATCTTCGGCGAGATCATCCGGGTCTATCTCCGCCGAGAGGAGGTAGAGCGCGAGGTCGCCTACTACCTTGCTCGTTGGCGTCACCTTCACCAGCCGTCCGAGAATCTTGTCGCAGCGGGCGTACAGGTGTTCTACCTCCTCGAAGCGCTCGGCGAGCCCCATAGAGAGAGCCTGCTGGCGCAAATTGGAGAGCTGCCCACCGGGGATCTCGTGCCGGTAGATCGTGCCTGTCGGGGATCTCAGCCCCGACTCGAAGGGCGCATACAGTGTCCGCACCGCCTCCCAGTAAGGCTCGAGGTCGCCAAGGGAATCCAGCGAAAGTCCGGTCGCCCGATCTGTACGGTCGGTAGCTGCGACGATGGCGGCCAAAGACGGCTGGCTCGTCATGCCGGATAGCGGGGCCGCCGCGCCGTCGACCGCGTCCACTCCCGTCTCGATCGCAGCCAGGTACGTTGCGAGCTGCCCTCCGCTGGTGTCGTGGGTGTGCAGGTGGACCGGGAGATCAAACGCCCGCTTCAAAGCACCCACCAGGGCGCGAGCGGCTGGGGCCCGGACGAGTCCCGCCATGTCCTTGATGCAGAGGACGTGAGACCCCGCCTCCACCAGCTCCTCGGCCAACCGCAGATAGTAGTCGAGGGTGTAGAGCTTCTCGTTCGGGTCGGAGAGGTCGCCGGTGTAGCAGACGGCCCCCTCGGCCACCGCACCCGCTTCGAGCGTCGCCTCGATCGCCGGACGCATCTGATCTACGTCGTTGTTCGCGTCGAAGATGCGGAAGATGTCTATGCCCGTCTCACGGGCCTCGTCTACGAATGAGCGCACCACTTCGGGCGGGTAGCGGGTGTAACCTACGGTGTTCTGACCGCGCAGGAGCATCTGCAGGCAGACGTTAGGGAGGGTTTCTCGCAACCTGGCAAGCCGCTCCCAGGGATCCTCGTGCAAGAAACGCAGGGCGACGTCGAAGGTGGCCCCGCCCCACACCTCGGCGCTCAGCAGTTGGGGCAACGTTTGGGCGACGTGCGGGGCGACCGCGAGCATGTCGAAAGTTCGCATCCGGGTGGCGAGCAGGGACTGGTGAGCGTCCCGCATCGTCGTGTCGGTCACCTGGAGGGCACTTGCCTCACGCATCCAGTGGGCGAAGCCTTCCGGGCCGAGCCGCTCAAGCAGCTGGCGGGAGCCCGGCGGCGGGTCTCCGGCAGGCAGTGGCGGCAGCTTGGTGCGCGGGTCGGGCACCGCTGGTGGTTTCCCGTGCGGCCGGTTGACGGTGACGCCGGCGAGCAGGGACAGGAGGCGGCTCGCCCGGTCAGCGCCGGTCGAAACAGCGGTGAGGTAAGGCCTCTCGTCGATAAACGAGGTGGTCGCCAGCCCAGCAAGGAAGTCAGGTTCGGAGAGCACCGCCCGCAAAAAAGCCACGTTCGTCGCCACGCCGCGCACCCTGAATTCGGCCAGAGCGCGGCGAGCACGAAGGGCCGCGGAAGGGAGATCCGCGCCGTGGGCGGTGACCTTCACCAGGAGCGAGTCGAAGTAGGGTGTGATCTCCGTGCCCGCGTACGTGTTGCCGCCGTCCAGCCGGATGCCCGCCCCACCGGGAGAGCGGTACACCGAGATACGGCCCGTGTCCGGCCTGAAGCCCTGGGCAGGGTCTTCAGTGGTCACGCGGCACTGCAACGCCACGCCGCGCTGCCGGATGCTTTCCTGGGTGAGGTCGAGATCCCGCAGCGTCTCGCCCCCGGCGATACGCAGCTGGGCGTGGACCAGGTCCACGTCAGTCGTTTCCTCGGTGACGGTGTGCTCCACCTGGATGCGCGGGTTCATCTCGATGAATACGTGGCGCCCGTCCTCGCGGACGAGGAAGTCGACCGTGCGGGCGGCAAGGTAGTCTACGGCGCGAGAGAAGAGAACCGCATCCTTGCATAGACTCTCGCGCAGCCCCGGATCGAGATTGGGGGCAGGGGCGACCTCCAGCACCTTCTGGTGTCGCCGCTGGACCGAGCAGTCCCGCTCGAACAGGTGGACGACCTCCCCTGCACCGTCGGCCAGTATCTGCACCTCGATGTGGCGGGGTCGGATCAGGGCCTGCTCCAGAAACACCGTCGGGTCGCCGAACGCGCCCTCGGCCTCGCGTGTTGCGGCCGCCACGGCGCCGGCAAGATCCTCGGGACGTTCGACCAGCCGCAATCCCCGGCCTCCGCCCCCTCCGGCGGCCTTTACGAACACCGGGTAGCCGATATCTTCGGCGGCAGCGAGGGTGTCGCCCGGATCATCGAGGGACTCAGAGGCACGCAGCACCGGGATGCCCGCCTCTTCGGCGGCCCGGCGGGCGCGCAACTTGTCGCCGGTCAACGCGAGAACGTCGGCCGGTGGTCCGACGAACGTGAGCCCGGCCTCGTCGCAAGCCTCGGAGAGGGCCGAACTCTCCGATAGGAAACCGTAGCCAGGGTAGATTGCCTCGGCGCCAACCCGCTCCGCGGTGGAGACGAGTTCGTCCACGTCCAGGTAGGCGCGCACCGGGTGGCCCGCCTCCCCGATCTCATAAGCCTCGTCGGCCTTCTGGCGATGCAATGAGCCGCGGTCGTCCGGAGTGTAGACGGCAACCGTACGGATGCCCAGCTCGTAGGCCGCCCTAAAGGCGCGGATGGCGATCTCCCCGCGGTTCGCGACCAGGACTTTCCGCAGCATTAGGACCGTACTCCTAGAGCAGCGCACGCCCGTCGGCGCGAGTTGTGGCGTCGCTCAGGCATCACGGTTACTTCGCCACCATCTTCTCTTTCGCCTCCTCGGCGCTCTCGTCGAGGAGGGAGCGGGCGATGATCTGGCGGTTTATCTCACTCGTACCTTCCCCGATCTCGTTGATCTTGACTTGCCGCCAGTAGCGGGCAACAGCGCTCGGCTCCATAAAGCCCTCGCCGCCCCAGATCTGGACGGCCTGGTCCGCGGCCCGCTTGGCCGTCTCAGACGCGAACACCTTGGCTATGCTCGCCTCCCGCCCGAAGGATCGCCCTTGTTCCTTCATCCAGGCGGCCTTATGCACCATGTTGCGTGCAAGCTCTATCTCCATCGCCATGTCCGCGAGCTTGAACTGTATGGCCTGGAACTCGGAGATGGAACGCCCGAACTGCTCCCTCTCCTTCGCCCGCGACAGCGCCTCGTCGAAGCACGCCTGCGCGAGCCCCACGGAGAGGGCGGCGACCGCGACCCTGCCACCATCGAGCGTCGCGAGAAACTGGTGAAAGCCTCTTCCACGCTCTCCGAGCAAGTTCTCTTCGGGGACGTGGCAGTCCTCGAAGTACAGTGGATGTTGGTCCGAGGCGCGCCAGCCGAGCTTCTCGTAAGCCTTGCCCCGGGTGTAGCCCGACGTGTCCTGGGGGACGATGATCGCGGTGAGCTCAGGCCTTACGCCCTCACGGGTGCCCGTCCTGGCGATGACCGTAGCGCCGGCGGTGATGTCGGTTCCGGAGTTCGTGATCCACTTTTTCGACCCGTTGATGATCCACTCGCCACCCTCGAGCTCCGCCGTCGTCCGCGTGCCTCCTGCGTCCGTGCCTGCCTCCTCCTCCGTCAGGCCGAAAGCCCAAAGGCTCTCGCCCGTCGCGCACCCGGAGAGGAACTTCTCCTTCTGTTCTTGTGTGCCGTAGGCGACGATGGGGGCGCAGCCCAGAGAGATGTGGGCCTCCATAGTTATCCCGACCGAGGTATCTGCGCGTGAGATCTCCTCCAGCGCCAGGTTGTAGGCGACGAAGTCCCCGCCCGAGCCGCCGTACTCTTCGGGAAGCGTCAGCCCCATCAGGCCGAGGCGGGCCATATCCGCGACTATGTCGTATGGGAACTTCTGCTCGCGGTCGAGGTCGGCGGCACGGGGTCGGATCTCACCCTGTGCGAAGTCGCGTGCCAGATCTCGCCAGCGGCGCTGTTCGTCGGTCGGATCGAAGTTCATGGTGATCCTCCTGATGCCTCGGATTGAGGGCATGATAGCAGCAGAACATCTGGCACACGGGGGTAGCGGTCAAGGAAATATATCGTGCTTTCAGAAACATTTGTTTCACATAGACGTATTAGGGGATACAATTAGGCATAGAGAACTGACCGCAGAAGGAGGCAAGGATGTTGGGAGCATTAATCTTCTGGATCATAGTGGGCCTCATCGCAGGCGCGCTCGCCAAGTTCATTATGCCCGGTGACGATCCTGGTGGTTTTATCATCACGATCATACTCGGGATAGCAGGAGCCCTGGTAGGTGGCTTTCTGGCTAGCCTCATCGGTATCGGCGGTGGCGGCTTTATCTGGACTACCATAATCGC
>JACCSM010000272.1 GCA_013698525.1 Rubrobacteraceae bacterium | reverse complement strand
CGTGCCCTCTGTGCGCTCCTTGAGAGCTCCGGTTACCACATCACCCCGCTCGATTCCTACCCCACAGGGGTTGTAGGCGAGCTGCTCGAGGGCGCGGATCTGTTGCTCCTCGCCCCCAGGCTGGATGCGGGTGTGCGCGGAGCCTTCCTCGGTGCTATGGGTAAGAGCACACCGCAAAAGGTAGATATGCCGGTGATCGTGCTCTCCACAACCGTAGAGGAGGGCCTACCAGAGAAGGAGGGAGTACTTAGCGTGCCGTGGCCGTGTGAGACAAAGGTCCTTGTGGAACGGATCGAAGCCGCCCTTCTTGATGTGCCGCCGGCGTCTTCTACTACCTCTACTACCCAAGCCAGGACGGGGTAAGAGAGCCTTGGGAACCCTTATGCGCCCGTTTGTAGCGCCGGAAAACCCGATGCGGTCGGTCGGAGGGACGGGATCGTCCAAGGAACTGCGCCTGCCGCCCGGCTACAGCCTTGAGCGCTCAGACCCCGACGTGTTGGTCTTGCGCTGCCCCCACGGGACGGCGGTCGCCCGCTTCAGCGCCCGGGGTGCTACGGCGGAGGCCATAGAACAGGAGGCGAGGATGCACTACAGGGAGCGAAACCGGTCCGCCTGATGCAAGAGGGTTACAAGGGCCCTCGTACGGCCTGTTTGAGCCCTTCTCTCTCTTCCTCGGAGTGCTCCCTACCCCACACCGCGATTGGTTGGACCGGGCTAAGAGCGTATCCGGCCCGTACCGCCGCACCTGCGACAGCGAAAGGCGTCGAAGACCTCCTCACCGTCGTGGTCGAGGGAACCCATGAACACCCACCCCGAAAGGCAGTAGAAGCACTCGCGCTCCTTATCGTGAGCATCATCCTGGCGTCGGGATGCGGCGTAGTCGAATGGGTCGCCAGCCCTTACCGCTTTCGAGGCGAGAAAGCCTCCCGCTTCAGTGGAGAGGATGAATCGCCTACACGTACCGCCTTTAACAGAGTTTCGATGTCTACGGTGTGCTACAATGTGTTTATGGCAACCGGCTACATACACAACAAAGGGTCCGTGGTTATGCTGAAGTATCACCTCATCTGGATACCTCGCAGAAGGCGCAAGGTGTTGGTTGGAGCCGTTGCGGATAGGCTCGAAGCCTTGCTCCGCGAGAAAGCCGAAGAGCTTTCCGTGGGTATCGAGCACCTCTCTATCCAGCCGGACCATCTGCACATGTTTGTCAACGCTCCTCCGTCCCTGGCTGTCAGCCAGTTGGTCTACAGGTTCAAGGGGTACACTTCGCGGGTTCTTAGACGAGACTTTGGCCACCTTCGGAAGATGCCTTCTATGTGGACTACGGCGTACTTCGCTTCGACAGCCGGACGCGTCTCGGAAGCGACGATACAGAAGTACATCGAAGCGCAGAGCAAGCGTGCGTAGATGAAGCTGCGCAAGGTCTACAGGTTCAGGATGCGCCCGACGAAGGCACAAGAAGTCGACTTGTACCGGATGGCCGGAGCGCGTCGGTTTATCTATAACTGGTCCCTCGATAGGCGCAAGAACTACTACGCCGAGCACGGCAAAGGCATCACCGCGAAGCAACTTTCCTCCGAGTTGACCGCGCTCAAGCAAGAGCCGGATACGATGTGGCTCAAGGAAGCTGACTCGCAGATGCTTCAGCAAGCTCTCAGGGACGTTGACCGTGCCTTCGATGCGTTCTTCAAGAAGCGCAGCCGGTTCCCTCGCTTTCGGTCGAAGAAGGCCGGACACTTCGCGTTCCGCATCCCCCAACGGGTCAGACTCGAGGACGGCAAGGTCTACGTGCCAAAGGTTGGTTGGATTCGTATCCGCCAGTCTCGCGAAGTTGAGGGCAAGACTAAGAGCGCAACGTTCAAGCGGGACGCTACGGGACACTGGTACGTTGCCTTGACAGCCGAGTTCGAGATGCCCGACGTAGAGCCTCCAGCACCGCGGACCCCGGTTGGAGTAGACCTGGGCCTCAAAGACCTGTTCGTCCTCTCCGACGGCGAACGTGTTCGGGCTCCCAAGTTCGCTCGCAAAGGCACTAACAAGCTCCGGCGCGCACAGAAGAACCTTTCCCGGAAGAAGCCAGGCAGCCATCGCCGTGAGAAAGCGAAGCGCCGCGTAGCTCGGGTACATCGCAAGGCGTCGAATCAGAGGAGCGACTTTCTCCACAAGCTGACAACTAACCTGACGCAGGAGTACGATTGCATCTGCGTCGAGGACTTGAGCATCAAGGGATTGGCGAGAACCAAGCTGTCCCGCTCTATCCTCGACGCAGCCTTCGGCGAGTTCTTGCGCCAGGTTGAGTACAAAGCCACGTGGAACTTCAAGCGTAGCATCAAGGTTGGAAGGTTCTTCCCTTCCACAAAGCTCTGTTCCAACTGCGGAGTCGTAAACCCGAACCTGACGCTCTCGGATAGGACGTGGCTCTGTTGTTGCGGGACTCAGCACGATAGGGACCTCAACGCATCTAGGAACATACTCGCCGAAGGACTAAGACTCGTCGCCGCAGGACATACGGAGACGCAAAACGCTCGCGGAGAGCCTGTCAGTCTTCCCACGGGAAGCGCGGCTTGACGAACCGAGAATCCCGTCGCTTTAGCGGATGGGAGTGTCAATCAGGTCGCTGCACGATTGCTGCACAAACGTACGGTCCGCATCCGCACAAGGTCATGGGCGATAACTGTTCGGCGACAGGTGATGGGTCAGCGGTTACCGTTTTCCTCAAGCGCGTAGGAGACGGCGACCTCTAGCGTCATCGCCTGGCCTTCCTTGCATGCCCGCTCCCACGCTTCTGCCGTAAGCTGAGAGCGAGCTGATGACAGGTACGGTTCTCGTAGAGCATGCTCTCTTGAGTCGTGCCGGTAACCCACCTCTTCACGAAGGGTTCGTGCTGCCCCGAACAGCTTCGGCACCCGTTCGGTTTCTCCTCTAGCGCCGAAAGAACACGCTAGCGCCTCCAAGGCTTCCGCTGCGACCAGCTTGTCGCCCAGGTCAAGGCACAGCTGCAGGCATTCTTTGCTAAAGTCTTCAGCCCGCTGGTGTTCTCCACGCATAAGGGCCGCCCACCCCAGATTGTCTAGGGCGTACTGGAGCCCTCCCTTGTGTCCCAGCTCCCGATACAGCTTTGCGGCTTCCTCGTTGAGCGCCACTGCTTGCTCTGGGTCGCCTTGAAGCAGAAATTCGGCGCCCATACTCACCAAGAGCGTAGCCATCGCTGGCTTGTTATCCAGCTCCCGAGTCAGGGCCAAGGCCTCTTCGTACAATACCTTAGCCCTCTGGTAATCTCCCTGGTCGCTCACTACGTTCCCCAGTTGGTGTAGCGACGATGCGATACGCTGCTTGTCACCTACCTCCCGGCTAAGCGCGATACTTTCTCCAATGTGCCGAGCCGCCCGCTCGAAATCCTTGCGCGCGTAAGCCACCACTCCGAGTAGTCGTAGGAACGGTGCCGCGGCGCTGCCCTGAATGTCTGCATTAGCGCTTATTATCTCGAGTCCCTCTTCGGCGGCCGCTACCGCCCTATCGAAGTCTCCCTGATCGTCTGCAAGCCCGCCCACCGCCTCCAACGCCTTTACCCGCATCGCTGGTGCTCGTCCGTTCTTTTTCAGGGCGTCCTCCAACCACCTCCTACCCTCCCCGAAGTACCCTCGGCTCCACCAGAATTGGTACAATGCCGCTGCGAGCCGCAGCCCCAGCTCGACCTTCTCCCGCTCAAGCGCCCAAGTGAGTGCCGCCCTCATGTTGTCGTGCTCGGCTTCAAGACGTTCTAACCACTTCGCTGCTTTCGGCCCCCGCAGTTCCGCGTTGGCTTCCTCCGCGAAGGCCAGGAAATACTCGGCGTGGGCACGCTTGACCACTTCGGCCTCCCCGCTCTCTTCGAGCATCTCCTGGGCGTACTCGTGAACGGTCTCCAGCATCAAGAAGCGCGGCTCTCCGCCTGCTCCCTCTTCCCGCCTCAGGAGACTCTTCTCCAGGAGCGACTCGACGCCATCGAAGGCGTCAAGCTCCCCTTCAGGGTCGCAGATCTCTTCTATGGCTTCCAGCGTGCGTCCACCGGAGAACACCGAGAGCCTCCCAAAGAGGGTCTTCTCGTCCTCATCGAGGAGGTCATAGCTCCAGTCTATGGCCCCCCTCAATGTCTGCTGGCGGGCGGGAAGGTTTCTGGGGCCTCCCTTCAGAAGCTTCAGGCGGTTACTTAGCCTCTGCAGCATCTTCTGGGGCGAGAGCAGCCTGACCCTCGCGGCGGCGAGCTCTATCGCCAATGGAAGCCCGTCCAGCCTCGCGCAGATCTCGGCGACCGCTGGAGCATTCTCGTTGGTAACCCTGAAGTCGGGCTTGACGGCCCTAGCCCTCTCCACGAAGAGCCTCACCGCCTCGTACTGGGTAAGCCGCTCCAGGGATGGCAGCCGCACCGGATCTGGCGCCTCAAGGGGAGGCACGGGGTACTCCAGCTCCCCGTAGAGTCTAAGTGGTATGCGGCTGGTCGCGAGCACCTTGAGCGCGGAGCAGCTGCCCAGGAGATCTCCTACGAGGGGCGCCCCTTCCAGGACCTGCTCGAAGTTGTCCAATACAAGGAGTAGCTCCTTCTCGCGCAGGTACGCTTCGAGGCTCTCCTCGAGCGACTGCTCCGAGCTCTCCTTGACCCCTAAGGGTCCCGCGATGGCCGAAGGTACCAGTTCGGGATCAGTTATGGCTGCAAGTGAAACGAAGAACGCCCCATCGTCGAATTGCTCCAGAAGGTCCGCGGCTGCCTGAAGGGCGAGGCGGGTCTTCCCTGTTCCGCCGAGCCCTGTGAGGGTGAGCAGTCGCGTCCCCGCGTTGCACACCCGCTCCACGACCTCCTCGACCTCGCGCTCCCTACCCACAAGAGGTGTGGGCTGGATGGGCAGGTTGTTGGGGCGGTCCTTGAGTGTTCTGAGGGGCAGGAACTCGGTAGGCAGACCGGCCACCACGAGCTGGAAGACCCTTTCCGGCCTAATAAGATCCTTCAGGCGATGTTCCCCCAGGTCCCTAAGGGCTGCGCCGCCGGAGAGCCCGTCTCGCACTATCTCGCGGGTGGAAAGCGAAAGCAGCACCTGCCCGCCGTGCCCGGCGGAGAGCAGCCTCGCTACCCGGTTAACTGGAGGACCGAAGTAGTCGCCATCCCTCTCCTCGGCTGCCCCCGTGTGCAAGGCCATCCTGACCCTCACTCTGCCTTCCAACCCCCACTCCTCGGCGAAGAGTGTCCGCTGTGCCTCCAGGGCAGCTTCCAGGGCAGCAGGCGCGGTAGTGAAAGCGCAGCAGAAGGCGTCCCCCACGGTCTTGAAGACGTAGCCATCGTGCTCCTCGATAACGCGGCGCAGGATCTCGTCGTGGCGGGCGAGGGCCCTCCGCATCGCCTCGGGGCTCCTCTCCCAGAGCTTGGTGGAGCCTTCTACGTCAGTGAACAGGAAGGTGACGGTGCCTGTCGGCAGGCTTGCCACTAGCCTGAAGCCCTCCTTGCTTCCTCTAAGAGAACACTATAGCAGCAGGAGTCATCGCCAGTTCACCTTCGTGAGTCGATTACCCCAGCACCAAAAGGACCTTCTCTGAAATTCGGCGATGCCTTCGCCCGTACGAGCCACTATGAATCCCAGAAAAGAAAAGAAGGGGGCTTGGGGGCTCCGGAAGGGAGAGTAAGCTAGCCTCAACAAGTCAACCGAACTTTGAAGCAGATGACAAGATCCGGTTGGACGTTGCATCCCAGCTGCCTGTGAGAAGACGGGGGAAGCGAGACACTGTCTCGGAACCTCGCCTGTCATCGCAGAGCGCTGCTGGAGGCCAGGATCGGCGCGGTCGTGGACGAAGTGGACCGACAGATAGAGCAGTTGCGAGCCGCCAGAGGCTAGTCGGGGCTAGGGTCGTCTCCTCGGAACTGTCATCTCTACCTTGTCTCGCAAGGCCCCTACCCTTCGTTGATCCCAATTGTTATCGGAAGTGTCAGCCCTATGTAAGCCAATGTTAGAGCCGACGAGCGGACTCGAACCGCTGACCTCATCTCATTACGAGTGATCGCTCAGGCGTTGCAGGGGTTTGCAGGGGATTGCAAATCCGCCATATCTAAAGGGTTTCCTTTTCTCTGCTTTGCTGCGTGTTGCACCGTATTGCGTTCCCAGTGGTATCAGAGTGGTATCAGGAGTCCATGGATGCTGCAGCGCTGGTTCCTATGCACTCGATGCGCGGATAGGGATAAGAATAGGCTGCCCGCAACCGGACAAATTCACCCTCGGCTGCGTCCGCCATCTGCATTACACTGGAAGCGTTCCTCCTCATTAGCGTGGAGCCGACGAGATTCGAAGTACGGACCGCCGTGCAAAGTCAGAGCTATATTATCGCTCGTGTTCGCCGTTGTTCAAATTCCTGCAAATTAGCGTTTTTACCTATGGAACCATTTGTGTCTATTCGCCGCTGTTCACATGTGTGCGTGTACTCCTGGTGTGAATGAGCCTCAGCGAACACCACGGCTCTAGCCATTCTACCTATTCAGTAACCGTTAAGGACGCTCCGCAGGATCCGAACCCGCGAGCAGCGGATTGGGAATCCTAGGAGCTACGTTGTAGCTCGTACGAGTGGCACCAGTCATTTGACTGATTTTCAGGGATGCGGACTGCCGCAAGAGTTTGCTGTGTCCTTTGCGTACTAGCCTGTGCCATTCCGGTTGCAGTACGTCCGCCTCCCTCTTAGAAGGAGGAGGTGGCGCCATCCAGGCCAGGTGGGCACTACAATCGGGACGGGGGGACCTACCCGGCGGTCAAGCACCGCCAGCTAAGGGGTAATTTAGGCGTTCAACCGTTAAGGCTTATTGTTTGGTTCGGCCTTGACGTTCTGTTCCTCGGGGCGAGCGTCTTCTTGTTGGCTCGGTTCCGGCTTCTCCCCGCGTGCCTCGGCTTTATTAGACTCCTTTGCCTGGTTCTCCTCGTCCTCCTCCGAAGCCGCCTTCTTGAGTTCTCGGGCGCCGATCCCAAAGGACCTCGCGAGCTCCGGGATCCGTCTGGCCCCGAAGAACAAGAGGATTATGATCAGGACAATTA
>JACCSM010000207.1 GCA_013698525.1 Rubrobacteraceae bacterium | reverse complement strand
TCGCCGCCGAAGTATTCCCGAACCTGTCGAGGTTGATCACGACCCTGTCCTCGGGTATCTCCATCTTCCGTATCGCGGAGCGTATTATGCGTGCATTTGCCTGGTGGGGTATGACGTACTGGACCTCCTCGGGCGAGAGTCCGTTGCGGGAGAGGAGCTTCTCGACCATCTCGGGCAGTATCTTGACGGCGAACTTGAAGACCTCGCGGCCGTTCTGGAAGAGCTTCTCGTGGTCGCCCGGGTGGCCGGCCCGCCCGAGAGCAGCCCCGCTGCCGTCGGCCCCGAGGATGTGGTCTACAAAACCCGAGTCCCCGTCGCCGGCGTCGAGTACGACCGCGCCGGCACCGTCGCCGAAAAGGACGGCCGTCGAGCGATCCCCTGGGTCGACGATGGTGCTCATGGCGTCCGCCCCGATGAGCAAAACCCTTCCGGCCGCCCCAGAGTGGAGCATGGATGAAGCGACGGCGGCGGCGTAAGAGAACCCAGCACACGCTGCGGCAAGGTCCATCGCGCCGGCGCCTGGGGCCCCGATCTCCTCCCCAACCAGACACGCGACCGAGGGCATGGACTCCGGCGCCGTCGAGGTGCCGCAGATGACGAGGTCGACCGACCCGCCATCCACCCCGGCGTGCTCGATGGCCTTCCTCGACGCCTCTACGGCTAGCGTAGCGGCGTTCTCGCCTTCAGCGACAAAGTGGCGCGCTTTGATTCCCGTACGGGTCGAGATCCAGTCGTCCGTGGTGTCAAGTACGCCTTCCAGGTCGCCGTTGGTAACGATCCTGCCCCCGAGAGCCCTGCCGACGCCGACGATCCTGCCGACAGCACTACCTGTCAAGCCGATCCGCCTTCCGAGACGCGTAAACTTTGCGCGGAGAGCGCTCGCTGCAGTTCCTCGGTCAGGCCGGCGCCCGTGAGCGAGATACCGAGGATCGCATTCTCGACGCCCGCGGCTTCCGAGTTCCCGTGGCCGATTACGACCGAGCCCCTGACGCCGAGCAGGAATGAACCCCCGTAGTTCTCGGGGTCCACCGTGTCCCTCACCCCCAGAAGCCGCGGACGAAGGATACCAGCGGCGAGCTTGCTCAGAACATCGCCCGTCATCGCCGAGCGGACCATGCTGAGGATCTCACGCGCCACCCCCTCGGCCGTCTTGAGGACGATGTTGCCCGTAAAGCCGTCCGTTACGAGCACGTCAGCCACCCCGCTAGCGATGTCTCTACCCTCCACGTTCCCGACGAAACGGATCCCCGACTCGTCCAGGAGACGGTGCGCCTCTTTGGCGAGATCGTTGCCCTTCCCTGGCTCCTCGCCGACGTTGAGGAGTCCGACCCGCGCCTCCCCGTCCAACCCGAAGTAACGTTTCGCGAGCACACCGCCAAGAATAGCGAAATTCAGGAGGTCTTGCGGCCTGCAGGAGACGGTGGCCCCGGCATCGAGTAGCAACATGGGCGAATGGAAAGGGAGCACCGTGGCGATCGCAGGCCTGCGGCATCCCTCGATGCGTCCTATCCTGAGCAACGCCGCCGCCACCGTGGCTCCGGTGTTCCCAGCCGAGAACAACGCGTCGGCCTCACCCTCGCGAACCATCCTGGCTGCGACCGCGACGCTGGCGTCCGGATTGGCCCTCAAGGTCGCCGTAGGCTCCTCGTCCATCCCCACGGCTTCCCCCGAGGACCGCACCGAGACGTTCGCTGGGGGATCCGGGCCAACCTCGGGCTCGACGGAGTCGGGCTTCCCGACGAGCAACAGCTCGTCGTGCAACAAGTCCCTCGCAGCGGAGAGGGCGCCGGCGACGACCTCCCGAGGGGCGTTGTCTCCGCCGAGGGCGTCTACCGCGATGCGCACTGGCAGACCTTATCGGGGATTCGGTTAGATGTCCTCTACGGCGACCACCGTGCGGCCCTTGTAGTAACCGCACTCAGGACAGACCCTGTGCTGTACGTGTGGCTGGCCGCAGTTGGGGCAGGCGACGAGGCCGGGCCCGGTGATCGCGTGGTGCGCCCGGCGTTGGTTCCTGCGCGCGCGTGACGTCTTCTTCTTTGGTACGGCCATGAGAATACCTCCTGGTTGCTACTGACTCAAAATCCCGAGGCGAAGAGGCCGTCGAGGCCCCGCCAGCGCGGGTCTACCTGATCGCCATCACCCTCTGGCTGCACGGGCATCGTGCCAGGCGAGAAAACCTGCATCGGAACCTCGTTCGGCAGGGCCCGCTCCGTGTAGCGTGCCAGATCGAGGGTCCAGTCCTGGACGGAGACCTCGTAGTTGTTCGGCCCCGAGAGGAATTCCGAGTCGCCGAACTCAAGTTGGAGCTCCGTGGGCTCGAGCGTCCTGTCGCAGGTCGTAAGCACCGTCGCCACGACCCCAACGTCGAGGTGCAGGCCCTCGGAGAGGCGGGTAACGCCTACCTCCGCCTCGGCCTGTGTAACCTCGTGGTGACGCCCGTAGAAGTCGAAGGGATCAACGGAGAACTCGGCACGCACCTCGTGCCTGTCTCCGACCTCCGCGCCGGGTCGTCTGAGGGGGATCAAGTGGTTCATGAGATTAGTTTACTACCCGTTATTGTTCCTGGACGCCCTGCAGCTTGGTACGGCCGCGCTGCACGGCCTCGAGGAGCTTACCGAGGTTGTCCTCCAGGTTGGCGAGGACCTCGTCGGCGTAGTCCTCGGCGCCGAGCCGTATCTCGCGCTCGCGGCGGCGGGCATCCTCCATGATCTCCGCGCTCCGCTTCTCAGCCCTCTTGAGGACCTCTTCTTCTGAGGTTATCTTCTCCGCCTCGTCCTGGGCGCTGCGGATGATGCGGTCGCTCTCGCTGCGGGCTTCGTCGAGCATCGCCTGGCGCTCCTTGACGATCCAGCGCGCCTGCTTGAGTTCCTCCGGTATGGTCTGGCGCATCTGGTCTATGATGTCGAAGGCGGCGTCCCGGTCGACCATCGCCGTGTTGCCGAAACCGGGGAAGCTGCGGGCATCCTCGACCAGCTCTTCCAACCTGTCTATGAGTACCAGTACGTCCATCTTCTACTACCTATCCTTCGCCTACGATCCCTGTATCTTACCGTCCTGACCGGAATATATCTGCCTCACGGTCTCGAGTACGCCTTCAGGCACGAGCCCACGCACCTCCCCGCCGAGCGATGCTATCTCCCTGACCGCGCTCGAGGATAGGAAGCTGTGCTCGGCCGAGGCCATTATGAAGACCGTTTCGAGCTCGGGGAACATCGTCCGATTCAGCTGCGCCTGTTCGAACTCAGACTCGAAGTCCGAGACGGCCCTAAGGCCCTTCACGATCGCCTGCGCACCTTGCTCCCTGGCGAAATCAACGAGGAGACCTTCCATCACCTCGACGGAGACGTTGTCCATGTCGGAGGTCACCTTCTCTATGAGCCGCGCCCGTTCGACCGCGGACAGGCGAGCCTGTTTGCGGCGGTTGCTACCAACGGCAACGACCACATGGTCGAAGATCTTGGAAGCGCGCCGGATGACATCGAGGTGCCCCGTCGTTACAGGGTCGAAGCTTCCGGGACACACAGCCACGATCATTGTCAGTTCGGACCGCCCAAGTATGGATACGAACGTGCCGCCGTAGCGGCGCGTTACCCCTTTCTTGCCTCCTGCGCCCTCAACCGGAGCCTCACCGCTCTCGATCACGACCCTTCCTCCCGGCGCGAGCAGGGAGCGTAGCCGGTGCAAGATTCCCCCGACCTCCGCCGCGATTCTATATGGTGGGTCGGCGAAGATCAAATGGAATCTTTCGCCGCGCCCAACTAGCCGCCCAAGCACTGCCTCGACTTCGCCCCCGATTACCTCTGCCTTCTCAGCGAAGCCGGTCCGCCGCAGGTTCTCGAGGATCACGGTCCGCGCCCGTCTGTCCCGCTCGACGAAGACGGCCAGCCCGCTCCCGCGGCTGAGGGCTTCTATACCTAGCGCTCCCGTCCCCGCGTAGAGGTCGAGGACGCCTCCGCCCTCGAAGAACTGTCCTAAAGCGTTGAACAGGCTCTCCCGCACGCGGTCGGAGGTAGGACGCACGCCCTTCGGGACGGGGGCGAGCCTGGTGCCCCTGGCCGACCCGGCGATGACCCTCAAGACCCTATTCCCTGAACAGCCACTCGACGTCGGCGCCGAGCAGCTCACGGATCTCACGCCGCAAGGGCCTGTGGTCTGGCCGCTTTAGCGTGGAATCCCCGGCCACAAGCGCGAAAGCCTCGCGCCTGGCCTCGACGAGGACGTCAACGTCGCGCAGGAGCTTGGCGATTTTCAGGTCTGGCATGCCGCTCTGGCGGCTTCCGAAGAGCGTCCCCTCCCCCCTGATGGCGAGATCGACCTCAGAGAGTTTGAAGCCGTCCTGGTACTCCTCGAGTGCTTCGAGACGTCGTTCGGAATCGTCGGTCTTCGGGGCGCCGACGAGGTAGCACCTGGGGGAATGCAGGCCCCTGCACACACGGCCCCTCAGCTGGTGGAGTTGGGAGAGCCCGAACCGCTCTGCACCTTCGATTACGATCGCGCTCGCGTTCGGCACGTCGACACCGACTTCGACGACGACGGTCGCCACGAGAACCTCGATCTCCCCTGCCCGGAACTGGGCCATGACCTCGCGCTTGTCCTTGGCCTTCATCCTGCCGTGCAACAGCCCGACCCGTAGCTCGGGGAAGATCTCGTTCGCCAGCTCCTCCCTGAGCTCCTCGGCGGCACGCACGTCTTCCAGGGCCTCGGACTCCTCTACGAGCGGGCAGATCACGTAAGCCTGCCGCCCCTCCTCGATCTCCTTCCTTACCTCCTCATAGGCCCCTAGCCGCTCCGCGGGGTCGACGGTCCTGGTCTCGACCGGCTTCCTCCCGGGCGGCAGTTCGTCTATCAGGGAGACCTCGAGGTCTCCATAGAGCGTGAGAGAGAGCGTCCTCGGTATCGGCGTTGCCGTCATGACGAGGGTATCAGGGGTCGTGCCTTTCTCGCGGAACACCGTCCGCTGGCCGACGCCGAAGCGGTGCTGTTCGTCCACGACGACGAGCGAGAGGTCCTCGAATTCTACGCCTTTCTGTATGAGGGTGTGCGTCCCGACGACGACGTGGGCGTCGCCCGAGGCTATCTGCTCGAGGGCAGTACGCCTCTCCGCCGCGCCCTGCGAGCCGGTGAGGATAACGACGGTGACGGGCAAGTCGGCCAGAGCCGCCGAGATCGAGAGGTAGTGCTGCTCAGCAAGGACCTCGGTCGGGGCCATAATGGCCCCTTGTCCCCCTGCCTCGACCGCGGTGAGGAGCGCCGCGACTGCGACCACGGTCTTGCCGCTACCGACGTCGCCCTGCAAGAGGCGGCGCATCGGTTTCTCCAGCCGCATGTCGTCGAGGACTTCCCCTATGACACGCTCCTGCGCCCCTGTCAGGCCGAAGGTGAGGCTCTTCAGGAAAGGGTTGAGGAGACTCCCGTCGCCGCGATGTCTGCCGCCGACCTCCGTCCGCTCCAGGCGCGCTTTGCGTGCCGCTAGACCGGCCTGGATCAGGAAGAGCTCGTGGAAGATCAGACGCCGCATCGCCGCCTCGAGGCGCGCCCGCTGCGTCGGGAAATGAACCTCGTGTATCGCGTCGTGCAGGTTGGACAAGCCATGGCGCACGAGCACGTCGGCGGGCAGAGGGTCGAGGATGCGTCCGGCCGCGTCGAGGGCGCGGTGGATGAGCGTCCGCATCCTCCGCGCCTGTATACCCTTGTTGACGGGGTAGACGGGGACGAAGCGTCCGGCGTGCGGTCCTTCGTCGCCCGCGGGATCATCGACGACCTCGATGTTCTTTGCGACTAGTTGGATGCCGTAGCGGCTCTGGACCTCGCCGGAGGCGACAACCCGCACCTCGGGGAGTAGCTGATTTAGAAGCCAGCTCCTGCCCCAGACCGTTACGGGGATGTATCCCGTGCCGTCGTAGAGTTGCGCCGTAAAGCCTGGGGCCCGTCCCCTGACGGGCTTGCCGACGGGGCGTGTCGAGACCACCGTGCCGAAGATCGTTGCCCTCTCTCCCACGCGCAGCTCGGAGATCCTCTTCACGTTGGAGAGATCCTCATGGCGCGAGGGGTAATGGGAGACCATGTCGGCCAGCGAGGCAATGCCGAGGTCGCCTAGCGCGGCCTCGATCCGCGGCCCGACGCCGGGAAGTTCGGTTACAGGCCTCGAACGAAGATCCGTGAGGGTCGTCCGCGGGGGGAGTACGGTCCCCAGCGCAGCGCCGGCCCTAAAGGTGGGCGACGCCATAGGCCCCGAGGCCGACATGAGACCCGACGACACCACCGATCTCAGCGACGAGCTTCACCTCGACCCCGAGCCGTTCGGCCAGCTCGGAGAGGAGCTCGGGGGCGGCGATGTGCCCGAAGTAGAGCGTGCGTCCGGCCTCCGCAGCAGGCCTGACCTCCTCGACGATGCTCGCCACCTGCCGCTTCCGACCCCGGGTACGTTTGAAAGGAACAATCTCCCCGTCTGCCACCTTCAGCACAGGCCTGACATCGAGGGCGGTGCCGAGGAGGCGCTGCGCCCTTCCTATACGCCCGCTCCTGGCCAGATACTCGAGCGTACCAACGGCGAAGAGCACGTTCGCGCCCCCGATGGCCATCTCCGCGGCGCGTCTGACCTCGTCGAAATCCCCACCCTCGTCGATACAGCGCAGGGCCTCGAGCAGAATCAAACCAGACCCCATCTCAGCGCTCCTGGTGTCGAGCACGTGGACGGGGCGTTCCACCATCCCTGCCGCCTGCAGGGCCGACTCATAGGTGCCGCTGAACTTGCTCGAGAGGGTTAGCACCAGGATGTCGTCGTAGTCGGAGAGCACCTCGTAGGTCTCGACGAAGGCACCCGGGGCTGGCTGCGCCGTCGTCGGGAACACGTCTGAGTCGCGCAGCCGCTCGTAGAACTCCTCGTTGGACATATCCAACTTGTCCGTATACGTCTCGACTTCGCCGAAGTGGAACGTGAGCGGGACCACCCTCACGTCGGGCCGCTCCAGGACACCGGGGGCGAGGCTCGTAGTCGAGTCTGTAACCACCGCCGTAGTCACTCGGCCACCATCTGCAGAGGATATAGCGGCTGTCCGCCGTCCCTCACCTCGACCTCGATGAGGTCGTCGAGATCCCTGATCCCGTCGAGTATCGCCTCGAGCTCGGCGTCGGCAAGTTCCTCGCCCTTAAGTAGGGTAAGAACGTCGGCGCCGGCGCCCACGATCTTCCTCGCGAGCACGAGCGCGGTGTCGCTTGCGCCACTCTCGACGGCTACGAGCTCTCCACCGATGAACCCTATGTATGCCCCCTCGGGGACCTCACGGTCGCCGATGCGGGCATCGCGAACGGAACGTGTAACCTCGGCGACTCGCAGGGAGTCGGAGATCTCACACATCTCCTCGACTACCTCATCAGGCTCGCCTTCAGCGTCGTATCCGACCATCACGGCGAGTCCGGCTGCTATGTTGGTCGTCGGTACGACGTGCGTCCTCGCCTCTACCAGCTCGTCGACCTGCTCTGCTGTTGGGACGATGTTCTTGTTGTTGGGAAGCAGCACGACGGCTGATGCCCCTGCTTTGTCTACCGCCCTGGCGAGGTCGGCTGCGCTCGGGTTCTCGCCTTGCCCACCCTCGATCACGACCGCCCCCATCTGCTCGAAGATGGCGCGGTTGCCCTCCCCGCGGCTGGCCGCCACTACACCGAGTCTGGCCACGGGCCGCCCCCCCGGCCCGCGGGAGCGGACCTGTGCCTCCATGTCATCGACCTTCACGCCGGCCAGGCGGCCGAAACCGCCAGCGTAGGAGAGGGCCGCGCCAGGGTCTTGCGTGTGCACGTGGACCTTGAGCACGTCGTCGTCGGCGACCACGAAGACGCTCCTGCCCGAGCCGTAGACATGCTCTCTGAACTCCTCTACATCACCGTCGAAGCCGTCGACGAGGAACTCCGTGCAGTATCCCCAGGCCTCTTCCTGGGCGTGGATCGCCTCCAGGTCGGGCACGTCGTCTTCGACTGCTTCGGGGGCCTCGATCTCCTGCCCGGTAACGCAGGCGTAGAGGCCGTCGAGGACCACCGCAACACCCAACCCCCCGGCATCGACGACCCCGGCCTCGCGCAACACAGCGAGCAGCTCAGGGGTGCGGCGAACCGAATCGTGGGCCGCCAGCCTCCCAGCCCTGGCCACGGAAGGCAGGTCAGCGTCCCCTCCTTCGATCGTCTCTCGGGCCGCAAGGGCCGCATGCTTTATCACGGTGAGCATCGTGCCCTCTACCGGTTCGCGGACGGAGGCGTAGGCCCGCTCCCTCGCGCCGTCGAGCCCGGCGGCGAAGGTCTCGGCGTCCAGGGAGTCTCGGTCTTCGAGCACCTCGCACGCGCCCCGGATCATCTGCGAGAGTATGACCCCGGAGTTTCCCCTCGCACCCATCAGCGCGGCTCTGGCACAGGCCCTGCTCGCCTGCTCGGGGCTATCGTAGGATCTGCCTGTAGTTTCGTTCAACACAGACTCCAGGGTGAGCAGCATGTTCGTGCCGGTGTCCCCGTCTGGTACTGGGTAGACGTTGAGATCGTTGATCCTGGCGACCTGGGCCTTCACTGCCGCGTGGGCCGCCGCAACCATGTGGGCCACCTCTATCGCCATCGCAAGAGATCCTTCATTGCTCCTCTCATGGGGTTTCCGGCAGACCACTCCCCACTGTAGGAGATTGACGACAATCTGGTACAATCACCGCCCGACGTCCGGGTACGGCTTGCGAGTCGCGTTTTCCGGGGTCCCCAAATTCGACCGGTATCCTAGCACAGGAGAAGTTTCGTGGCGAAAGTTTGTTATTCGTGCGGAAAGAAGCCAGACTTCGGCAACGCGCGCAGCCACTCGCTGAGGGCGACGCGCAGGCGCAGAGATCCGAACCTGCAGAAGGTCCGTATCCAGGAAGGGCCGACCATGCGGCGTGAGTGGGTCTGCACCTCATGCCTCAAGGGCTTCAAGGTCAAGAAGGCCTCCGTCGGAGCACGCTCCGGC
>JACCSM010000166.1 GCA_013698525.1 Rubrobacteraceae bacterium | reverse complement strand
AGCCCGCCCCTCTGCGTTAGGCCGAGCCTCCCTCCGTCGGGGAGGCGCACCGGCTGGCTTAGGATGCCAAGGTATCCGCGCTTGACGGAGCCCCGCTCCGAGAGCGTCCCCGCGGTGCGCCAGGCGAGGTCAGCAGGGATGGCGAACGCCGCGCCGCGTCCCCAGCCCGAGACCAGCATGCCGAGTACGTTACCCCGCGCGTCGATCAGTGGTCCACCCGAAAACCCCGGGTATGGTGTCGCGTCGGTCTGGATGAAACGTTCCAGCCTCGGGCCGCGCCGGGTGCGGACCGGACCTCCGACGGCGCTAACCACCCCAAGGGTGGCCCTCGGTCCCTCGCCGCGAGAGTGGCTGCCTACGGCCAGTGAGATCTGGCCGACCCTGGCCTCACCTTCAGCGGGCATGGCTGGCTCGATGTCCAGGCCCTCCACATTCAGCACCGCAAGGTCCGTGGAGTGATCCCTTCCTGCGAATCGCGCGGATAGGGTCCTTCCGTCAGCGGTCTCTACCGACAGGTCCTCCTCGCGTTCGAGCACGTGGCTCGCCGTCAGCACCGTGTTCTGCGCAATGACCACGCCACTCCCCGAACGACGCCTCCGGCCGTTTACCCGCACGACCGACGCCGCCGCTTTCTCAACCGCATCCGCCATGCCCTCCGATAGGGCGGAAAGTGTATCCATCTGCTCCATGGTTTTCTCCTGATCCTTTTGGTTTACACGGATAACTCTATCCCCGGACCAGACGCCGGGCATCACCCGTCCGGCTAGTTTCCGCCCGGAAGAACGGCTAGTCATCAGCATTTCAGCACTTCAGCTTTTTGTTCTCGCTGACAGCCGATCACTTGTGGTCGAATGTGCGGTTCGCGGAAGGTCAATTCCTGTGCGAGCTTGCCTTTAGACTACGGGTCTACGTCCTTCCCTGAACCCGGTACCTGGTGCCGCGGGTAGAATGAAGAGGGAGCATCTTAGGAGATCATGTCGCCGTCTGCGCGCATGGACGATCGGTGGAAGGGAGAACATGAACCGGAAGAAGAGGGCCGAAGAGCTGCGCAGCCACCGCTGGTACGGGGTGCGCGACTTGCGCTCGTTCGGCCACCGCTCGCGGACCAAGCAGATGGGCTACGCCGCAGAGGACTACAGCGGGAAGCCGGTTATCGGGATCATCAACACCTGGAGCGACATAAACCCCTGCCACGCCCACTTCAGGGAGAGGGCCGAAGAGGTCAAACGTGGTGTCTGGCAGGCCGGTGGGTTTCCGGTCGAGATGCCAGCGATGTCGCTCTCCGAGCCGTTTCAGAAACCCTCGACGATGCTGTACAGGAACTTCCTCGCCATGGAGACCGAGGAACTTTTGCGCTCTTACCCCGTAGACGGCGAGGTGTTGATGGGCGGTTGCGACAAGACCACACCGGCCCTGCTTATGGGTGCGATCACCATGGACCTGCCGGCCCTCTTCGTCCCCGCAGGACCGATGCTGCGCGGCAACTGGCGCGGCAACACTCTGGGAAGCGGCAGCGACGTATGGAAGTACTGGGACGAGAAGCGCGCTGGCACCATCGGAGATCTCGAATGGCAAGAGATCGAAGACGGCATCGCCCGCTCGCCAGGTCACTGCATGACAATGGGCACAGCCTCGACCATGACCGCCGCCGCCGAAGTCCTCGGCATGACCCTCCCGGGGGCCTCCTCGATACCCGCCGCCGACTCTGGCCACGCCAGGATGGCCTCGATGAGTGGGCGCAGGATCGTCGAGATGGTCTGGGATGACCTCAAGCCCTCGGACATCCTGGACGACCACTCCTACGAGGACGCCGTGACGGCCGTGATGGCCCTTGGTGGCTCTACCAACGCTGTGATCCATCTCATCGCCCTGGCCCGCCGCAGCGGCGTACCCATGGACCTCGCACGCTTTGACGAGATCTCACGCCGCGTACCCGTCCTCGCCAACATACGCCCGAGCGGCGAGTACCTGATGGAGGACTTCTACTACGCCGGAGGTCTGCGGGGTCTGCTCTCCCGCCTCGAAGAGATGCTCCACCTCAACCGTGCCACCGTTGGCGGTCGAGCCATGGATGAGACGCTCACCGGCGTCTACGACGATGAGATCATCAGGCCACTCGACGACCCCCTGCGGGAAGAGGGCGGACTCGCCGTGTTGCGCGGCAATCTGGCCCCCGATGGCTGCGTGATAAAGCACTCTGCCGCAGACCCGGGGTTGCTCAGGCACACAGGACGAGCCGTGGTCTTCGACGGCTACGACGACCTCGCCAGTCGCATAGACGACCCGAACCTGAAGGTGGACGCAGCCTCCATTCTGGTTCTCAGGGGGACAGGCCCGATCGGGGCCCCCGGCATGCCTGAGTGGGGTTTGCTCCCCATCCCCAGGAAGCTGCTGGAAAAGGGAGTAAGGGACATGGTGCGCATCTCCGACGCCCGTATGAGCGGCACCGCCTACGGCACCTGCGTGCTCCACGTCGCCCCCGAGTCACACGTCGGAGGCCCGCTCGCCCTCGTAAGGGACGGAGATGCAATAGCGCTCGACGTTCCGAATCGTCGCCTGCAACTCGCGGTAGATGAGCGAGAACTGTCCCGTCGCCGCGCCGCGTGGAGCCCGCCTCCGAGACCTTACGGTCGTGGCTACGGGGCGATATTCGCCAGGCACGCAACCCAGGCAAACGAAGGTTGCGACTTCGACTTCCTCGCCCAAGGACCATCCGTCCCTGAGCCCGAGATTCACTGACCCTCAACGCGCAGTGAGGACACCTGCTCTGTGCGACGGGGTTGCAACGCTTCTCTCTGCCGCACGATTACCAGGGAACAGGGCGCCGGTCCTGAAAGAAGCCGCCGGTTGGACCGTTGTTGGGCATCGTCGCCGCCCACACGAGGGCTTCTGCTCCTTCTTCGACGGGGCGCGTGGCGCCTGAGCCACCCATGTCGGTCTGCACCCAGCCAGGGTTGACAGCGTTGACGAGGATGCCGCTCCCGCGCAACTCGGAGGCGAGGATGCGCGTCAGAGCGTTGAGGGCGGTTTTCGAGACACGGTAACCTGGGGAGCCACCACCCATGTCCTCGAGGGCCGCGAGTCCGGTCGAGACGTTGACGATACGCCCGTAGCCGTTGCGCCGCATGAGGGGAACAGCCATCTCGCAGAGGCGCCAGGCCCCGAACAGGTTCGCCTCCAGGCTCTCCTTCACCCGGTCGAGGTCGGCGTCTACGCCACGCTGGCCCTCGTCGTTGGAGATAGCGGCGTTGTTCACCAGGATGTCGAGCCGGCCGAACTCCTCTTCGAGGAACGCGGCCACGCGATCCACACTCCCCGCGTCGGACACGTCGAGTTGATGCGGGACCACATTACCTTCCAGCCCCTCTGCCGCGGCGCGGCCCTTCTCTTCCTCGCGAGAGCCGATGACAACCGTGATCCCCCGCTCAGAAAGCTGCCTGCAGACCTCCAGTCCGATTCCCCTGTTCCCCCCGCTTACGAGTGCGACCCGCGCGTTCTCCATCGTCCAACCTCCCGATCTCCAGGTTCATCCTCAACGATACTAAAACTCCTACCCACCGAGAAGCCCGAACGCCGACTCGACGGCCGCAAGAGGCGACGGCGCCACGGTCACGTGCTCTCCGAGATCCCAACCCTCAAGGACCACTACGGGCCGCCCAATTTTTCTGGCAAGCCCTATCTCAGAGAGCGTCCCGTACTCCCCGCCGACCGCGATGACGACGTCGGCCGAGCACACCACAGCCAGATTCCGCGCCTGCCCCGCGCCCGTGGCCACAGAGTACGTGAGAT